>CAYYUX010000024.1:0-20435 GCA_964474975.1 uncultured Thermodesulfobacteriota bacterium | reverse complement strand
AGGGTCTCGTAGGGTAAAGGCTCCCCGGCCTCTTCTTTATGCAGGGTTGAGATAGCCCGCTTCTTTAATCTATATACCTCTATGGCCCTTATTATACGCTGTAGATTGTTTGGGTGTATGACGTTGGCGCTCTCGGGGTCTATTTCTTTCAGCCTCTCGTGAAGATAAAGATTTCCGTGGATACGGGCCTCCTCCATAAGCTCCGCCCTTATGGCGGGGTCTCGTGGGGGGCCATTAAAGAGGCCCTCTGTAAGGGCGCGTATATATAGGCCCGTGCCGCCTGTCACAAGAGGTAGCTTACCTCGTGAGATTATATCCTGAATGGCATTTCTCGCGTCTTCGCAGAATCTGCCTGCCGTGTACTGCTCATCGGGGTCTGCTACATCTATAAGGTGATGCCTTACGGCCCTGCGCGCCCCTTTATGAGGTTTTGCCGTTCCTATATCCATGAACCTGTATACCTGCATGGAGTCGGCGTTTATAATCTCGCCCTTAAAGCGCTCTGATAGCTCTTGGGCCAAGGCGCTCTTTCCCGTGGCCGTGGGGCCGAGTATGATAATTATCCGGGGTTTCATCGGTAATGTGAGGGGTGCGCCGCGCTACGGGCAGGCAGGCCTATCTCTTGAAAAAGCCCTCTATCTCCTTTCGTCTGAATCTCTTTACCACGGGCCTGCCGTGGGGGCAGTACCCGGCAAAATCCATGCGGGCAAGATTTTTCAGAACCTCTTCGCCCTCTTCTCTCGTAAGCCTTCTCGCGCCGCGTATGACGCTGTGGCAGGCGATGGTCATAAGGGCCTTGTCGATGATGTCCTCTACTGCCGCGCTTCCGCCTTCGGCGGCAATCTCACTCGCCAATGCCAATATCATGGGCCCCGTCTCCATGGCGGGAAGTATGTGGGGTATGGATTTTACGATAAAGGTCTCGCCGCCCTTCGGAGAAGGGCCGAAGGGGATTATCTCAAAGCCCAGTCTTCCGAGCCCCCCGGCGGCCTCTGTAAGGGCCTCGCTCTCTTCGGCCTTTGTCTCAATCCTCTCCGGTATAAGAAGAAATTGGCGCTGAACCCCTTTGCCATGAAAGGCGGTTTTAATCCTCTCATAGGCGCCGCGTTCCTCGGCGCCGTGCTGATCTATGAGGTACAATATATCTTCTTCGTCCTCCCCGAGCCCGCCGCCGCTATCGGCGATAAGAAATTCATCCCATGCCTGGCCGATAATACGGAGGCCGAGAAATTCAGGGTTTTTGATCTCTCCGCCTTCTTTACGGGGGAAAAGCCCCTCGGGCATGGCCCGGTACTGCCTCATCCCTCGGGGGGTCCCGTGGTATGGTCGGCCCGCCTCTCCTGCCGAGGGAGTTCCCTCAGTAGCTACAGAGGCGCCGCTATAAAACTCGCTGGGACTTACAGCGGGGCTTGCATCGGAGCCATGCTCTGCGAGGGCCTTTCTTACGGCGTCCCTTACAAGGCTGTAAACAGCCCCGGGGTTTTTAAAGCGCACCTCTGTCTTCGCGGGGTGTATATTCACGTCTACATCAGAGGGCGGTATGGTAAGGTTAATCAGGGCCAGCGGGTAGCTCGGCCCTGAAAGAAGCCTGCCGTAGCCGTCTATTACGGCCTTTATTACGGTACGGTCTTTTATGGGCCGTCCGTGAAGATAGGTATATATGCGGCTTGCCGACCTCTGGCTATGCTCCGGGCTCCCTATGTATCCCCTGATATTAGCCGAGGATATGCCGGCGAGCTCTTCGCCTCTCTCAATGCCGGCAATCTGCAGTATCCGCTCCTTAAGCCCTGTGGCGGAAAGGATAAGTCCGCGCCCCTTATCGCGCTCAAGGCTGAACCTTATGGATGGGTTTACAAGGGCAAGGGCCTTGAAAGTGTCCATTATGCGGGCCGATTCCGTCTGCGCGGAGCGCAGGAACTTCAGCCTGACCGGGGTATTGAAGAAGAGATCTCTAACCTCCACGGAGGTACCTTCGGGACACCCCGCCGGGATTACCCGCGGCGCAGAGCCGCCCTCGACGACGAGCCTTGTCCCGCCAGTGGCGCCGTGTTCACGAGTAGTTATGATAAGCCTTGATATGGCGGCTATGGAGGCCATGGCCTCGCCCCTGAAACCAAGGGTCTTTATCCGCAGGAGGTCTTCTTCCTCTGCGATTTTACTCGTGGCATGACGCAGTATGATAAGGGGCGTGTCCTCGGAAGAGATGCCGCAACCGTTATCACGGATGCCTATGAGCTCTCTTCCGCCCTTTTTTATATGTACGGATATGGAGGTTGCCCCGGCGTCGATGGAGTTCTCCATGAGTTCCTTTACAACAGAGGCGGGCCTCTCGATGACCTCTCCGGCGGCTATCTTCGAGGCCACAAGGCCGTCGAGTATGTGTATCCTCTTTGTCATATTAATTATCTCTCGTTAGTGCCGAGTTCCTCTATGCGGGTAATGGCCCTTTGTCTGTATTCGCTCATGCTCGAAGGGGCCTTTTGCACGAATTTTTTATAATAATAGAGGGCATCTCCTCTACGGCCTGTTTTTTCAAGGGCAAGGGCGAGGTTATAGTATGCCTCCGCCTTGCCGGGCTCTCTCCGGAGTATCTTCCTTAGCTCGGAGATTGCCTCGTCGAACCTTCCACCCACAATATATATGTTCGCGAGGTTGAGGCGGGCGTTAATATTCGTCTGCGCAATAGAGAGTACTATCTTATACTCTTTTTCGCTCTTTGCAAAGAGGCCCCCGTCCCGATATATGCCTGCAAGGGCCTCATGGGCCTCGTAGTCAAGGGGGTCGGCCCTTACGGCGGCCCTGTATTGACTCACGGCCTCGCTGGTTCTGCCATCTGCGAAGAGGGCCTTTGCGAGGTTCTTATGGGGTGCTGGATAATCAGACTTCAGCGTAAGGGCCTTTTTAAACTCTGCTATGGCCTTTTTGAATTCGCCCCTGCCGGCATAAAGGGCGCCGAGGTTGTTTCTGGCCCGCGCCTTCCCGGGGCTTTTTTTTACAATGTCCTCATAGAGCCCTATCTTGTCGCTCCAGACAAGGGAGCGGCTGAGGGCAGGAATAATGAGTATAAGGCTTAAAATAAGGGCCGTAATAAGGACGGATTTTCCTGAGGCGCTTTTTTTTCGTAAAGAGAGAACATAGACGATAAGGACAGCCACGGCCACGCCGAGCCCAGCGCCTGGCAGATACATCCTGTGCTCGAAGATCACGTCTCTTATGGGTATGATCGTTGATTCGATGGATAAAGTGATGAAAAACCAGAGAATGCCCGCAGTTGTTATGAGGAGAAGCGGTTTTTTGCTTTTTCTCGCGAAAACAGCCGTAATAAGAGAGGAGGCAAAGACAAAAAACAGGAGACAAAAACCGCTTAATACCTGCGGATTAAAAAAAGAGTGATAGAGGGGGTAATCATAATCAAGGTTCTGTCCTAGGGGAAGAAAGAAGAGCCTTATATATCTTGGCACAACGGTAAATTCTGTCATGAGATATGTGTAAGAGGAAAGCTCCTTTATATCGAGTATCTGCTGAACCCGTGTAAAACCCTCGTCCACAATGGCCCTGCCGCTCCATAACCCAAGCTCGGGGCCGAATATTGAGAGCGGTATGATAATAAGGACAAGGGCATAGGGTATTAGCGTGAAGAGCCTTCTTCGGCTTATCCATCTGCCCGGCTCCGTAAAAAAGATATACTCTGTAAGGAGTATGACAAAGGGCAGTGTGAAGCTAATCTCCTTGGCCTTCGATGCAGAGATGGCCGTTACAATGGAGAGGATGTAGAAGATGGCAGAGAGTACGCCCTGCCCCCTGAGCCGCCACTTGATATAGAGATAAAGGGAGAGTAGATAGAAGAGGGCGGCAAGGATGGTAAGGCGCTGTGTGATATAGATGACTGCCTGCGTATTAAGGGGGTGGGCCGTAAAAATAATGGCCGTAATAAGTGCGATGTGATCGGCAATGCCCCGGCCCAGCCCGCTATTATCCTCGTCCGTCATCATGGCCGGCGTTTTGAATATGGACCGCACAAGGCCGTAAAGGGTTATGGCTGTGAGTATGTGTATGACGAGGTTTACGAGGTGATAGCCCCAGGTATTAAGACCGCCCACGGCGTAGTTAAGGGCAAAAGATAGGTAGACAAGATACCTTGATCCAGCAGGCGGCCAGAAATTCGCGAGGCCATGGAGCCTGATGTTTTTTACGATGTTGAACTCGTCGTCAAGGACAAAGGGGGCCTTAAGGGCAGGCAGATATATGATAATGGCAAGGGCCGTTATGAGAAGGCAGGCCATGAGGGGGCCGCTTCTGTAGTACCATGGGCTCTTAATCAGCGTCCCGCTCGTTGTTTTATTCTTATTCATAGAGGGTTATTCAAAAGAGGTCTCGTTACCGAGGAAGGTCTGTAGCGGACAGGCCTCGCAGAGGGGTTTGCGGGGCCTGCAGAAGTCTTTTCCAAGCCTTACGATGAGGGCGTGATACTCGTTAAAGAGCCTCTCGTCCAAAGGGAGGTTGTCCATGAAGAGGGCCTTTACCTCTTCGTAGCCTGCTTCCTTGGGAATAAGGCCGTGGCGGGAAAAGACCCGTTTTGTATAGGCGTCTACAACGAACTCGGCGCGTCCTCCTGCGTACAGTAGTATGGAATCAGCTGTCTCGGGACCTATGCCGACCACGGAGAGGATACGTCGGCGAAGCTCCCCTGCGGGAGACTTTTTAAAAAGGCTATTTAAAGAGCCGCCAAACTCCTTGAACAAAAACCCGAGAAAATTACCTATCCGACGGGCCTTGATATTAAAGTAGCCCGATGGCCTTATAAGCTCCGCAAGCTCGTTTTGGGCTAAGGCGGAGAGCCTCTTTGGCGTCAGGACGCCTGCCTTTTTCAGCTCTTTTATGGCCTTTTCAACATTGGACCAGGCCGTGTTCTGCGTCAGTATGGCGCCGACTATTACCTCGAACCTTGTGCGCGCGGGCCACCATCTTTGCGGACCAAAGGCCTCGAAAAGAGCCTCGTAGTATTGCATGAGTAGCTCAGGCCTTTCTTTTTTTTCTCGCCCCGTGGCTTTTGCCAAAGTTATAAAGCCTCTCTACCTCGTGTTCCGTAAGCCTTCTGCACTCGCCGGGCTTAAGGCTCCCTATCCCGATACCCGCGAACTCAACGCGCTTTAACTTGGTTACGGGGTGACCGACGGCCATGCACATCTTTTTTATGAGTCTGTTTCTGCCCTCGGAGACGATTATCTCCAGCCAGGCATTGGCCTCTGTCTTTCGTATGAACTTTACCCTTGCGGGCCGCGTCTTTCCGCCCTCTATATGCACACCCTCGCGGAGCCGCTCAAGGGTCTCCGGGGAGGGGAGGTTGCGCACCTTGACGAGATATCTCTTCGCGACGCCGTAGCGAGGGTGTATGAGCCTGTTGGCAAGCTCGCCGTCGTCTGTCATGAGCAGAACCCCCTCGGCGTCATAATCGAGCCTGCCCACGGGAAAGACCCTCTTTTCCGTCTTGATGAAATCCGTAACAACGGGCCTGCCCTCGGGGTCGGAAAGGGAGCTTATGACGGATTTTGGTTTATTGAGGAGGATATAGGTCTTCCGTCTTGAGGGCATTGGGACAGTCGTGCCGTCCACCACAATCTTATCAACATAGGGGTCAACCTTGGCCCCTGTCTCCGCTATCTGCCCGTTTATCGTCACCCGGCCCTCTTGTATCAGCTCCTCGGCCTTCCGCCTCGAGGCTATCCCCGCCATGCCTATCACCTTCTGAACCCTCTCCCGCCCCAAGCTCTCCTTCCCTCCCGCCCTCTTCTTCATCTCGCCCATCTTCTTCTCTCTCCTCGGCGGCCTCTATTGTATCAAGGCCCGGTATCACCGGGCCCTCTTCAAAGAGGCCCTTGTTATCCACTTCATTGTCTTCGTAATCACCATCTTCAGGGGCCTCAATCTCCTTTAGGCTCGGCAGGGATGAGAGGTCTTTAAGATCAAATATCTCAAGAAATTCTTTTGTAGTGGAATAGACGGCAGGTCTGCCGGGGGTATTTTTTCTTCCCGATATCTTGACGAGCCTTCTCTCCATGAGGGTGCTTAAGACACCGCCGGAGTCTACGCCTCGTATGGCCTCTATCTCGCCCCTTGTAACGGGCTGACGGTAGGCCACCATGGCGAGGGTCTCAAGGGCCGGGCGGCTCAAGCGCCTCGGCGCTGTCCGCAGAAGGGCCTTTACCCACTCTGAAAATTCAGGTCTTGTCCTGAACTCATAGCCCCCTGCTACCTCTTCGATATAAAAACCGCCCTCTTTTCTCCTGTAATCATCAATAAGCCCTTTAAGGGCTGAACGTATAACAGCGCGCTCCTCATCGGCTATGACCTTGCAGATGGCGTTCAGGGTAATGACACCGCTTGAGGCGAAGATAAGGGCCTCGATAAGGGCCTTCAGCCGCCCGAGGTCAGCTCTCCCCTCCATGCCTTCCATTCCCTCTGCCGCCTCAGGCCCCTCGTCACGGCCCTCTTGGCGGGCAGACTCTATTACCTCGAGAATATCATCTTTTCCCGGCGTCTCCACTGCCTTATCCATCACATCTATGCCTTCTTGCCCCTTTTGCCCCTCTTCCATCTTAACTCTCCATCAGACCTGTATCGGAGCGCTCTCCGACTCTTCGGGATTGTGGGAATATACCCTTATGATGCCGTCTTCTGTCTGGTGTACCTTTATAAGAAGGAGCTTTACAAGCTCCAGTACGGCAAGAAAGGTCACGATAATCTCACCTCTCGGGGCAGTATCGTCAAAAAGGGAGACAAAGGTGACCGAGCCGGAACGATCAAGCCTCTCAAGAACGTGGTTAATCTTATCGGCTACGTTAAACCTCTCTGCCGTAATCTCCATTACAGTATCGCCGCCCGCCCGTTTCAGTATATCCTTCAGGGCCTCTACAAGGGCGAAGATGGATACATCAAGGGGCCGGGTCTCTTCTGCCGGGACCTCAGGCGCGGCAAAGGGCCCCTTCAGGAAAACGTCTCTGCCGAGGCGTCTCCTGCCGGCAAGGTCCTCACCCGCCTCTTTGTATCTCTGATACTCAAGAAGACGCTGTATGAGCTCCTCTCTCGGGTCTATGCCGTCGTCTTCCTCGGAGGCAAGCTCAGGCACGGGCAGGAGCATCCTGCTCTTAATATGAACAAGGGTAGCCGCCATTACGAGAAACTCACCGGCGAGGTTGAGGTTCATCTCTTTCAGGAGCTCAATATACTCCAGGTACTGCTCCGTGATGACGGAGATGGGTATATCATATATATCCACCTCGTTTTTCTTTATGAGGTGCAGAAGGAGATCAAGGGGACCCTCGAAAATATCGAGTTTAATCTTGTAATCCATATCAACTCTTTAAGGCGGACCTCTTGCGGTGATTGAGGCCCATGGCCACGCGGACCTCGCTCATTACCTTTGCCGCTTCTCCGCCTGCACGCTCACGGCCCTTTTCAAGGACGCTGGCCACATAGGCGGCCTTCCGCGCAAGCTCCGCCCTTCTCGCCTGAATGGGAGCCATCTCGGCGATAACCTCGGGTATAACGCTCCTCTTGCACTCTATGCACCCGATAAGGGCGCCCTTACACCCCTCATTCACCCATTTGAGACGCTCTTTATCGGGGTATAAGGCGTGGTAGGTCTGATAAAAGGGGCAGAGCTTCGGGTCTCCGGGGTCTGTCTTTCTCTTTCTCGCCGTATCGGTTACCATCTGAAGGAGTTTTTTCTCCATGACCTCAGGCGGGTCAGATAGGAAGACGGCGTTATCATAGCTCTTGCTCATCTTCCGCCCGTCTGTGCCGAGGACCTTGGGCACCTCTGTAAGAAGGGTCTCGGGCTCGGGAAAAACCGGGCCGTAGAGGTGATTAAAACGCCTTGTAATCTCCCTTGATAACTCAAGATGAGGGGCCTGGTCAATGCCCACGGGCACAAGACGCGCCCTGTACATGATGATATCCGCTGTCTGCAGGACGGGATAACCCAAAAAGCCGAAGGTACGTATGTCCTTACCCTCAATTTCGTGCAACTGCTCCTTATACGTGGGGTTTCTCTCAAGCCACGAGAGCGGCGTAATCATGGATAATAGCACAAAGAGCTCGGCATGCTCCTTGACCTCTGATTGAGTAAATATCGTGGCCTTTGCAGGGTCTATGCCCACGGCGAGCCAGTCAAGGACCATCTCGGAGATATTACCGGCGATACTCCCCGTATCTGCGTAATCCGTTGTAAGGGCGTGCCAGTCGGCTACAAAAAAGAAACACTCGTACTCGCTCTGTAGTCTCAGCCAGTTTTTAAGCACTCCGTGATAATGTCCAAGATGTAGTTTGCCCGTAGGGCGCATGCCGCTGAGGACACGTTTGTCTTTCATCAGAAACTCCCGCCTGTAAGAAACCCCGCCGTATAGTAGACCACGGGGGAGAGAAAGCTCGGCACTATGCCGGTAAATAAAAGGGCCATTAGTATTATGAAACCATAGGGGTCGAGCCTTGAGAGGCTCAGGGCCTGCTTGTATGGCAAGAGGTTAATGAGCACCTTGTTGCCGTCAAGGGGAGGTATGGGTATCATGTTGAATACGGCAAGGCTGATGTTGATGAGTACGCTTATCTTCATCATTACAAGAATCGGCCCGTATACAGCGGGCATCCTGTATAAAAAAGGTATGGGTACGACTTCAATTACCCTCAATAAGAAGGCAAAGCCGGCGGCAATGAGCACATTGGAGAGCGGCCCGGCAAGGGCCACCCATATCATGGCCTTCTGCGGGTTCTTGAAGTATCTCGGGTTAATGGGCACGGGTTTTGCCCAGCCGAATATTCCCGAGACAAAGAGGGCGATAGTGCCGATGGGGTCGAGGTGCTTTAAAGGGTTCAGCGTGACCCTGCCGAGGGACTTTGCCGTGGGGTCGCCGAATTTTAACGCAACCCAGGCATGAGCGCACTCGTGCAACGTCAGGGCAAAAAGCACCGGCGGCGCGAAGAGCAGTGTCCTTAGTATGTATGCGTTTATCATTATCCTTTAAAAACCTTTTGCCGCCTTTTGAAAAAAAGAAAGCTTGGCAAAGAAAACCAAAATATGACAGACTTTAAGTGCTCTGGAAATATACCCTGCGCCCCAAGATTTTTTAAAAAATACAGGTCACGCGTCCGCCTGAAAACAGTGTCTCATTTAACAGTTAATAATATCAGAAGCCTTTGCAGGGCGTCAACTCTTAAAACCAGCCGCTCCGCCCTTCTATAAAGATATTGAAAATAAATCTGATTCTGATAGATTGGGGATTACTTATTTTAAACATGGAGGAACATTCAAAGCATGGAAATAGAGCAAAGCGGTGACCTGCTTTTTGAGATAGGCACGGAAGAGCTTCCCGCCGGATATATCCCGCGGGCGCTCAGGCAGTATGAGGATATCTTGACTCGCGCCTTCAAGGGCGGCAGGCTTGCCTTTACGGAGATAAAAAGCTACGGCACGCCGCGGCGGCTGGTCTTTGTGGTAAGGGGACTGCCCCTTGGACAATCAGACCATACCTTTACCGTAAAGGGGCCGAGGGTGGAGGCGGCCTATGATGATAATGGTGAGCCCACGAAGACGCTCCTGGGTTTTGCCCGCGCACAGGGCGTGGATATCGGCGATGTCCTCCGTGTAGAGACAAAAAAGGGAGAGGCTGTAGCCGCTAAAAAGACGGTGAAGGGTAAATCAACGGCATCTCTTCTGCCGGGGATACTGGAAAAAACCATGGCAAGCGAGGTCTTTCCAAAGCGCATGAAGTGGGGCGCCGGCACTGTGAGCTACGCGAGGCCGGTACGCCGTCTTCTGGCCCTCTTTAATAACAGCGCCCTTAATCTTAACTTCGGCTCTGTTAAAAGCTCTTCAGAGGCCCTTGGCCACAGGTTCATAGAAGACGCGGCCCCTGTAACAGTGGCTGACATCGACTCGTACTTCAAGGCCATGGACGACAAAAGCGTTGTTGTAGACCAAAAGAAGAGAAAGGCTATTATAAGTAAGGGCATCAAAGACAAGGCCCGCGAGGTAGGGGGCCGGATCCTTCCAGACGATGCCCTTATGGAAGAAGTCGCCTGGCTCGTCGAGTATCCTGTCGTGATACGAGGGGCCTTTGAAAAGGGGTTTTTAACCCTGCCCCGGGAGATTATCATCAACGCCATGCGCTCTCATCAGAGGTATTTTTCAATACTCGATGACAAGGGCGGGCTCTTGCCATACTTTATCACCGTTGCCAATACGCCCGCAGTCTCCATGAATAAGATAATAAACGGCAACGAACGGGTGCTTCGGGCGCGCCTCAATGACGCGAGATTTTACTTTGAAAAAGACTGCGCCACTCCCCTTGCAGGGCTTGTAGAGGGGCTAAAGGACGTTATATTTCAGGCACGCCTCGGCTCGTCATACGAGAAGGTTCTGCGCTTTACACGCCTTGCCCTTTATCTTGGCCAAAGGGCAGGTCTTATACCTGCCGGAAGCGATGATGCTACTCCGGAGTCTTACCTTGGTGAAGAAAAAAATCCCGCCTCCCATAGCGCTGAGGAACTTGGCGAAGGGCCCTATATGCGCCTCGTAATAGGCCGCGCGGCCATGCTCTGCAAAGCCGATCTCCTCTGCGGCGTTGTAGGCGAGTTTCCCGACCTTCAGGGCATTATGGGTGGTATATACGCCCGTCTCGGAGGCGAGGCCGAGGCCGTCGCCCTTGCCATGGAAGAGCATTACAGGCCAACGGCATCAGGCGGGGCCCTGCCCTCATCAAAGGCCGGGCTTATCATAAGCATGGCCGATAAACTCGATACCATCGCAGGGTTCTTTGCCATCGGCAAAATCCCGACGGGCACGGTTGACCCCTATGCCCTGAGGCGGCAGGCCATCGGCGTAATCAACATGCTCCTTGCCTCTGAGGTAAACATACCCCTTGACGAGGCCGTTGAGAGTGCGCTTGCAAATCTTACTGCGAAAATACGCGGAGATAAGGACAAGGATGAAATAAAGACGGCCATACTTGATTTTTTCAGCGAGAGGCTCAGGCAACAGCTCCTTGGCGAGGGCCTTGCCTTTGATTCCATAGACGCAGTACTTGCAACAAAGTGGTATAATATAAGTGATTCCGCAAAGCGGGTAAGAGCCCTTGAGGCCTTTAAGTCAAACGACGCCTGTAGCGTACTTGCGCTTTTGTTCAAGAGGGTCTCTAATATCCTGAAGGGCTTTACCTGTGATGGGCGTTTGCCCGATAAGTCCCTCTTTAGCGAAGAGGCCGAGATTAAGCTCATGAATGCCGCCGAGGGACTTGCACCGAAGATAGAAAAACTCTGGAAGGCAGGCGATTACAATATGCTCTTTGAGACCCTCGCATCCATGAGGGACGAAATAAACGGCTTTTTTGACGATGTCATGGTCATGGCCGATGATGAATCCATTAAGCAGAACCGCCTCCAGCTCCTCGCTTATGTAAGGGCCCTGTATGTAAAAATAGCCGATATCTCACGTCTTAACGTTTAAGTCGGCCTCAAGTTTTTTCTGAAATATAGCGGGGCGCGGGCCGTAAATTCAATGAAGGCGCGCCATGCCCCATTATGGTTTTCTTTGCCAAGCTTTCTTTTTTCCAAAAGAAAGCAGAAAGGTGTTATGAATAATAAAAAAATCTTTTTCATCTTCTTTTTTCTTATTATTACCTCTATTGCCTCCCCGTCTCTGGTTCAAGCCGGGACTTACGCAGAGGACAAAAAAGAGGCAGAGGCATACGCCGACGAAATTATAGCGGCAAGAAGCCATGCATCCGGGATCCTTGTCAACTCACATGCCGAAATAACAGAGAAGGCCTTTATTGAGACATACGGCAAGGTCTACGGCAGGATACAGGGGCTGGAGCAAAAAAAAGGGTATATCATTACCTTTTCAGCCATAAAGTACAGAAATCCGCAGAATGCGGCCACGCCCTTTGAGGCCCGGCTTATCTCAAGATTTAAATACGACAGGGCCTTCAAAAAGTTCTGGACAGTCACCATGGTGCAGGGCCGCTCTTACAGCAGGCTCATTAAACCCCTATTCGCTAAAAAAACATGCCTTGCCTGTCACGGGGTCCGTGAGGGAAGACCCGCCTTTATAGCGAAGCGCTACCCGAACGATAAGTCTTTCGCCTTTAAAGAGGGCGAGATAATGGGGCTTATATCTATCTATATGCCTGATGAAGAATAAGCAGAATCAAGGCCCTTTACGGGAGTTCGTTGAGCTTGGGGATATAAAAATATTTTCTCTATCCGACGGCACGGTGCGCCTTGACGGCGGAGCCATGTTCGGCGTGGTGCCGAGGGTCCTCTGGGAGAAGACCAACCCGCCTGATGAAAAAAACAGGATACTCCTCGGCATAAATCCCATTCTTATTCAGAGCGGGAATAAAAACATCCTTGTCGAGACGGGTATGGGCGCGAGGTGGGACGATAAATTCCACGACATCTATGCAATAGAGAGGGGCCGTACCCTTCATAAGTCTCTTGCCATTCTTGGGCTAACCCCCGATGACATAGATATTGTCATAAATACGCACCTGCATTTTGACCATGCCGGCGGCAACACCGTAAAGGGGGCTACCGGCGAGTTAAAACCTGCCTTTCCACGGGCGAGGTATATTGTTCAGAAGGTTGAGATGGAGGAGGCAAAGGCACCCGGCGAGAGGTCGCGCGCGAGCTACAGGCCAGGTGATTTTATGCCCGTGGAAGGAGCGGGTCTCTTTGATCTCGCCGATGGCGACGCCGAGGTCTCTGAAGGGGTCTTTGTCTTTCGGACATCAGGGCATAACAGGGGCATTCAGCTTGTAAGGGTAGAGGGAGGCGGCAGGACGGCAATATTTCTAAGCGATATCATGCCCACTTCAACGCATATCAAGTATCCCTTTATAGCCGCCTATGACCTCTTTCCCCTTGATACGCTGAAGGCCAAGAAGGAAATTATTAAAAGGGCCGCTGAAGAAGGCTGGTTTCTCTTCTTTTATCACGACCCCATTACACGATGCGCGAGGGTGAGTATTGAAGGGGGAAGGCCCCTATTCTCAAAGATATTTTAAGCAAATATTCCGCTTTCTTTTGGAAAAAAGAAAGCTTGGCAAAAAAAAACCAATGGGGCAAGACAAGGCTCTATTAAATTTACACCCTGCGCCCCTCGGGGTATTAAAAAAAAAGAAAGGCAACAACTACAGCATGAATATTTTACCAAGACCCCCTTTGCGGGGTTTTTTCCTTTGACATTCTTTCTTCATTTCGTAATAATCTGAGACTCAACAATCTAATATGGAGAGACAGATGAGCCTTAAAAGAACGTCTTTATACGAGAGGCACAAGGCACTTGGCGCGCGTTTTGTGGATTTTGCCGGGTGGGAGATGCCCGTGCAGTACAGCGGACTTATGGAAGAGCATCTTCGTGTGCGCCATACCTGCGGCATCTTTGACGTGAGCCACATGGGAGAAATTGAGATAAAGGGCCCTGGGGCCATCGCCGCAGTTCAGCTCCTTGGCACAAACGATATACAGAAGGTCAAGGGCGGCCAGTGTCAGTACACCATACTATGCTACCCGACAGGCGGCGTTGTAGACGACTGCATTGTATACCGATACTCAGACGAGTCTTTTCTGATCTGCGTCAACGCCTCTAATGCGGAAAAAGTCTTTAAGTGGTTTCTTGAAGTAGACCCGCCTGACGTAAGCATAACGAACGTAAGCGATAAATACTGCCAGATAGCCCTTCAAGGTCCGTCTTCCGTAGAGGTCCTGCGGCCCCTTGCGGATTCAGACCCCGGAAGCATCAAGGGTTTTCATTTTATCTCGGCCACAGTCGCGGGCAAGAAGGTCCTTCTCTCCCGTACCGGTTATACGGGCGAGGACGGCTTTGAGATATACGCGGCGCCCGACGACGGCCCTGCCATCTGGGACGCCGTCATGAAGGCCGGCAAAAGTGTAAATATCCTTCCCATCGGGCTTGGCGCGAGAAACACGCTGAGGCTGGAGATGGGTTATCCCCTTTACGGCCACGAGCTCTCAAAGGATCTCACCCCGACGGAAGCCGGGCTGAGACGTTTTATAGGATTTAATAAAGAGACCTTCCTCGGTGAAAAGCGCATAAAGGCCGAGGGCGCAGATGGGGTTAGCAAGAGCCTCGTTGGTTTTATCCTCAACGGACCCGGCGTGCCACGTGACGGCTATCCTGTACATGCAGAGGGCGTAGAGGTAGGCACTGTTACGAGCGGGACGCTCTCGCCGAGCCTGAAACGCGGTCTGGGCATGGCCTTTTTACCGCCGAAGCTATGCGCGGAAGGCACTGAAGTTGATATACTCATACGCAAAAAACCTTTTAAGGCAAAGGTGGTTAAAATGCCTTTTTATAAGAAAAACACTTAATAATTAGAATATAATTAACAAAACATGCTCAAAAATCCCTAATTTGACAAAAAAGGAGATGATCTGATGGATTTTCCAAGTGACCTTAAGTATACAAAAGAACACGAGTGGGTAAGGCTCGATGGAGAAACAGTTACAGTGGGCATAACAGACCATGCTCAGGATTCCCTTGGCGATGTTGTTTATGTGGAGCTTCCTGAAGAAGGCGCCTCAGTTACAAAGGGCGAGGCCTTTGGCGTTGTGGAGTCCGTAAAGGCCGTCTCGGACCTCTACGCCCCCGTATCCGGTGATGTCGTTGAGATAAACGAAGCCGCCGTGGACAGCCCAGAGGTCATAAACGAAGACCCTTACGGAGAGGGCTGGATGATAAAGGTAGCGGCATCGGACCTCGGCGAGCTTGACGATCTCCTTGGCCACGATGATTATGAAAAATTCGTGGAAGAGGAGAGTTAAGCCGCCGTGCCATACGTACCCCTTACGGAGAGAGACCGGGAAAAGATTTTCAAGAGAATAGGCATAAAGGTTTTTGATGAACTATTGGAGGGACTGCCGGAAGGCCTGAGGCTGAGTAAAGACCTTGATATAAAACCCGGCATGAAAGAGCAGGACCTCGCGGCTCTTATCTCGGATATCGCCTATGATAACTGCTCCCTCGATTCCATGATAAGCTTTCTCGGCGCCGGGGCATACAACCATTATATCCCCTCCACTGTGGATAGCCTTGTATCAAGATCAGAGTTTTTCACCTCATACACACCCTATCAGCCGGAGATAAGCCAGGGTACACTGCAGGCGGTCTTTGAGTATCAGACCCTTGTATGTCAACTTACGGGCATGGAAGTCTCCAATGCCTCGCTCTATGACGGGGCTTCGGCAGTGGCCGAGGCCGTGCGCATGGCAAGGCGTATTACAAAGCGTAAAGGCGTCCTTGTAAGCTCCGCCCTTCACCCCTCATACAGAGAGACGATAGGCACCTATCTCGGCGCGTCAGCCGATGATATGAGTGAGCTTTCTTTCTGCGCCGAATCGGGCGCGACACCCCTTCCCGACGTGGAAAAGGCCCTTACAAGAGAAACCTCCTGCTTTGTGGTTCAGCACCCGAATTTTTTCGGGTGTCTTGAGGAGCTTGAAGAATTAGCGACAGCCGTACATGAAAAAGGCGGCCTTCTCATAGTAGTCGTAACAGAACCCCTCTCGCTCGCGCTCTTAAGCCCGCCGGGACGCTGCAACGCCGATATAGTCGTAGGCGACGGTCAATCATTCGGCAACTCCCTTAACTTCGGCGGCCCCTACTTCGGCTTTATGGCCATAAGAGAGAAATTTATCCGTCAGATGCCGGGCCGTGTCGTTGGAAAAACCGTTGACGACGAGGGCAGGAGCGCCTATTGCCTCACCTTTGCCACGCGTGAGCAACACATCAGAAGAGAGCGCGCCACATCAAATATATGCACAAATCAGGGCCTTGCCACATTAACTGCCGTTATATACCTCGTGAGCCTCGGCAGAAGCGGTCTGAAGAAACTCGCCCGAATAAATCTCACACGGGCCGCCTACCTAAAAGAAAAACTCCTTTCCATAAAGGGCGTGGCCCCGGCCTTCACGGCGCCCTCCTTTAACGAATTTGCAATAAGGCTTCCGCGCACAGCAGAGGGCGTCCTTTCGGAGTTAAAGAAAAAAGGCTTTCTCGGAGGGCTCTCCATGGCGCGCCATTACCCTGAGATGAAAGACGTACTCCTCCTATGCGCTACGGAGATGAACTCAAAGGCCGATATGGACGGATTTTGCCATGCCTTGACTTCAGTCCTCGCAGGCCGATAGCTCTATAAAAAATTTACTAAAAGGACGATATATTATGCTGGAAAAATCAGTAAAGGGCCTGAAAATAAAGGAACCCCTTATATTTGAGAGGTCTTCCGAGCAAAGGCCGGGCATTGAGCCATCTTGCGGAGGACTGCCCGAAAAACCGGCAGGGGAACTTATCCCCGAGAGGTTTCTGCGCCCCGCCGATGACGACATGGAGGGCTTCCCCGAGGTCTCAGAGGCAGAGGTGGTTCGCCATTTTACGCGCCTCTCGCAGTGGAACTTCGGCCTTGACACGGGGTTTTATCCTCTCGGCTCCTGCACAATGAAGTATAATCCCCGTATAAACGAGCTTATGGCCCGTCTGCCCGGTTTCACAAAACTTCATCCCGGCCAGGACGAGGATACCGTCCAGGGGGCTTTGCGCCTCATGTATGAACTCAGCGAGGACCTTGCCGAAATAACAGGCATGGACGCCGTAACGCTTGCCCCTGCGGCCGGCGCTCAGGGCGAGCTATGCGGACTGCTCGCCATAGCGGCATATTTTAGAGACAAGGGGCTTTTGCATAAAAAAAGGGTCATCATACCTGACACAGCTCACGGAACAAACCCGGCAAGCGCCCATATCGCCGGTTTTGATGTATCCCCTGTCAAGGTAGGCCCCGAGGGCATACTTACCCTTCCCGCCTTCCTCGAGGCCCTTGACGACGATGTGGCCGCCATAATGCTTACAAACCCCAACACCCTCGGGCTTTTCGAGACCAATATCAAAGAAATAGCAGACGCCTTGCATGAAAAGGGCGGGCTCCTTTACTGCGACGGCGCGAACCTCAACGCCCTTATGGGCATTGCGCGCCTCGGAGATATGGGCGTAGACGTTGTGCATATAAACCTTCACAAGACCTTTTCCACGCCTCACGGCGGCGGCGGCCCGGGTAGCGGCCCCGTGGCAGTAAAAAAAGAACTCGAACCCTTCCTGCCTAACCCGCGTATAGCTAAAGAGGGCGATACATTTTCTCTTGATTATGATAATCCCCTCTCCATAGGCAGGCTGAACGCCTTTTACGGGAACTTCGCCATAATGGTGCGGGCATACGCCTATATCAAACGCCTCGGCGCAAGGGGGCTGAAAAGGGTAAGCGAAACGGCCATTCTTAACGCCAATTACATCAGGGCCGGCCTTACGGGCGACTTTGAACTGCCCTTTAACCATGTGCCTTCCATGCACGAGTGCGTATTTTCCGACAAACTGCAGGGCGAATACGGCATAAGCACCCTTGATATGGCAAAGAGGCTCATGGATTACGGCTATCACCCGCCCACCATTTATTTTCCCACAGTGGTGCATGGCGCCATGATGATAGAGCCTACGGAGACAGAGTCCCTTGAGACCATTGATAACTTCATAGATACGATGAAGACCATCGCCCATGAGGCAGAGGTAAGCCCGGAGCTAATAAAAAGCGCTCCTCATAACACCATAGTGGGCAGGATTGACGAGGCAAGGGCCGCAAGAAAACCCTGTCTGCGCTGGACTCCGGGACAATAGGGGATGGATAGGCAGAGCCGTAAAAGTCCTGCCTGCGGGGCCGTTATTGAGGGCGCTCGTCTTTACCTCCACGCCTTGGGCATGCCCTTTAAGCCTCCTCTCCCATGTATTCGCAAGCCCTGACTTTGTCTTGGTTTAGAAAAAAACCTATCCTGCGATTGACAATATCACCCCCTTATGCTATAAATTTCTATCATCCAAAAAAATCAGGGTAAGTGAATCACGTCATTGCAGGTTTTCCCGGAGGGGGGGGAATGAGGGAGGGGAGATGCGGGTCTGCGGGTTAGCGGCCCCATACCCGGCTATCATCGTGTCTCAGTTTCACTCTGATCTTTACCCTTATGAATCTTTTTCTCTTCTTTGCAAAAAGAGTCCCTTTCTGATAGTCTCTTCTCTATGTCTTTTCTGCGGATAGCCATGGCACAGGTAAACCCCACAGTAGGGGATCTTCGCGGCAACGCCTCGCTCATACTGGATTATGCGCGCAGAGCCGCCTCTGCCGAGGCAGAACTCGTCATCTTTCCAGAGCTTGCCCTCTCAGGATATCCGCCTGAAGACCTTCTGCTGAAACCCGCCTTTATAGAAGATAACCTCCGGGCATTGGATAAGCTTTCAAAAGAATTACAAGGGATAACAGCAATAGTCGGCCTCGTTGACCGTCTGGGCGCAGGCATCGGCAACGCCGCCGCCATTATACATGATGGAGCTGTTGCCGGTGTGTACCACAAGATGGACCTCCCGAATTATGGCGTATTTGATGAAAAAAGGTATTTTACCGCCGGAGACGCGCCACTTAACCTTGTCTTCAAGGGGATAACCATGGGGCTTGGCGTATGCGAGGATATATGGACGCCCGAGGGACCCGCCCGCCTTCAGGCCCAATGCGGGGCCTCTGTAATCATCAACATTAACGCCTCGCCATATCATATGGGAAAGGCGGCTATCCGAGAAAAGATGCTTCGGGAACGCGCTATTGATAACGATGTGTTCATTATCTACAATAATATGGTAGGCGGTCAGGACGAGCTTGTCTTCGATGGCCGCGGTCTTATCATAAACAGCGGCGGCGAGGTTCTTGCTCGCACAAAGGCCTTTGCAGAAGACCTCCTTTTATATGACCTTGAGACAAGCCCCCTCCTAAAAAAAACAGCAGGCAAGGAAGAAGGCCGAAGAGGTAAATGCGTGGAAACCATTACCCTCAGGCCTCTCGCTAAAGAGGACAAAAAGGCCCTGCCGCCTCGTGAGGTCGGCTGTATTACGTCCTCTAATGAAGAAGTATATAAAGCCCTTGTCCTCGGCACAAGGGATTACGCTCTAAAAAATCGCTTTACCCATGCCGTAATAGCCCTTAGCGGAGGCATTGATTCTGCCCTTGTGGCCGTTGTCGCGGCAGAGGCCCTTGGAAGTGAAAATATCAGCTGTGTCTTCATGCCCTCGAAGTATACATCCGCGGAGAGTATAAATGATGCCGCAGGGCTTGCGGAGAACCTCGGCCTAAGCCTTATGAGGCTACCTATTGACAGGATATTCAGTCTCTATCTTGATGGTCTCGCACCTTTTTTTGGTGAAAAAAGACCTGATGTAACAGAAGAGAACCTCCAGGCGAGGATACGCGGCGATATTGTCATGGCCCTCAGCAACAAGTTCGGCTGGCTTGTCCTCACCACCGGAAACAAGAGTGAGATGAGCGTCGGATACGCCACGCTTTACGGAGACATGGCCGGCGGCTTTGCCGTCATTAAGGACGTGCCGAAGACCCTTGTATACGAGATATCAGAGTGGTTAAACGCTGAAAGTGAGCGCCGCGGCGAAAAGCCCCCCATACCTGCGGGCATCATCACAAAGGCCCCGAGCGCCGAGCTAAAGGAGGGGCAAAAAGACGAGGACACCCTCCTGCCCTATGATGAGCTTGATACCATCCTCAAGGCCTATGTAGAGGACGACCACAGCCTGGCCGAGATAGCGGAGATGGGTTTTTCCCGTGAGGAGGTAAAAAGGGTCATTGACATGGTGGACAGGAGCGAGTACAAGCGCCGTCAGGCCGCCCCGGGGATAAAAATAACCCCGAGGGCCTTTGGCAGGGACAGGCGCATGCCCATAACAAACCGCTACAATGCCGGAGCAGTGATTAAAGGCCTTTTTTCTTAATATACGGGAGGTTATGCATAAGCACAGAGGGCAAGCTCTCCCTCTAAATTGCCAGAGACACGTCTTTTTGATGACCCTGAGGCCAAGGCGTGTTATTATCCTTTCTTCCTGAGGGTATCTTTATTATAATTCAGAGCCCCTGAGAGCGGTAATTAAAAAAAAAAATTTATTATAATGAATAGAAAAAAAATAATATTAGGCATACGAATCTTTGTAGCGATATCCCTTCTCACGCAGATAGGGATATTTATTTTTCCCACAGTGCATAAGATAAAAGGCTCGATTCACATCGAGCCTCACAGCCTGAACTACATCATGCTTTTTATCGCCGTAGCCGCCTCGTGGCTTGAGGGGCCCCTCGGAGGACTGCGCACCTATTACATAATGAAGGTTATAAACAAAAATATTACCTTCAAGTCTGCCGTAAAGGCCTCTTACAGCAACATATTCCTCGGCGCCGCCACGCCTTCGCAGACAGGCGGCGGCATCGCCGAGATATACTTTGTCACAAGGGACGATATCCCCATACCGGAGGCCACGGCAGGCACCA
>CAYYUX010000023.1:0-20701 GCA_964474975.1 uncultured Thermodesulfobacteriota bacterium | reverse complement strand
TTAGTTCTCTTTTTCCTCAAGCATATTTGTAAACATATCTGTATTGATCGTCGTTGTCTCGCCGCATTTAGGGCATTTTACGATTGTACCCTTTGTGAGTTCGCTCGTCTTTTTTTTGAATTCCTTCTCGCAGACCGGACATGTGATGGCTATCGTTACATCGGGCATCTTGGTGATCCTCCTTTTTTTCAAAATATGGTTCAATATTTGTAGCACAAAAGGGCGAAAAAGTCTGGAGTTATCTTTATCGCGCCTTAATGCCCGGGGCCTCACCGACGCGATTGATATATCCCAGATAAAAACTCTCTTAGCCCGCCAGGGCCTTTAATATGGCATCGGCGGCCCGTCTCAGCGTACCGGGCGGCCCGAGCCGTTCTCTTATATCTGCGAATCCTCTATCAAGGTCATCTTTTGTTGAACTTTCTATTATTCCCGATATCTCTTGCGTTATCCTCAGGATAGTCAAGTCTTTTTGAGAAAGTTCCGGGTACAGCGGTGTATTGAGGATAATGTTTGGTAGAGAGATAAATGGTTTTTTACCCCTGAGATTGGCAAAAAAATGCGAGAGCCGCGAGGCCTTTTTTATGGTAATCAAATGGGCCCCCGCAAAGGCGGCCTCAAGGGTGGCCGGGCCGGCTGTCACAAGCGCCGCCTCCGAGGCCCGGAGCGCGGCGTGCCTCTGCCCCTTCAGGATTTTTATTCTTTTCGGCGACATTTTTATCAGGTCATTTACGAGCCCTTCGCTGTACTTCTCGGCGTCAGGCACGATGAGCCGTACCTTGCGCGTGCTTACTGCCGCCGCCTCTGCGGCGCCCTCGAACATGAACCTGAAAAAATCCTCATCCCCGTCGCCGGGTAGCACTGTCAGGGGAAGCTCGGTCCAGTCGTAGCCAATGGCGGCCTTGGCGTCTTTGATGTCGAAGGAGTCGCCCATTATATCGACGAGGGGGTGTCCGACAAACTCGGTCTTGATGCCCGCGTCTTTATAGGGAGCCGTCTCAAAGGGAAATATGGCAAGGGCCATGTCAATAAGGGCAGATGTCTTTTTGAGAGCCTTGCCTCTCGGAGCCCCCTCAGAGTGTCCTCCGTAATATATGACTTTGCAGTTATTGCCCTTTGTTTTTTTCAGAAAGGGAAGGTTTAAAGAGCCCTCGTCGTTAAGGACAATGCAATCAAAGCCCTCTGCCTTGGTCCCGGTGGCGCGGGCCTCTGCGGAAGATGACTCTCCGGCAAGGCCTTTAGGGGGAGTATTGAACTTTAGTGTGAGTTCAGGCGCGATATCCTTGAGGGCCTTGGCAAGGGCGGCCCCGCAGGTCTCTCCATAGACGCCGGTGCTGACTAAGAGTATTTTTTTGCCCATCAGAGAGTAACGGCCCTTCCGTGCCGCAGTGCCACTGTTATTTTGTCGGGGAGAGTCCCCTTTGCGGGGATATATGAGAGCGGTTTTTTTATCTTCATCTCAAGAGCCGGTAATGCCCTCTTGTCCTTCATCGCAAGGAGGGCCTGCCTATGGGCCCCCCCTCTCTCATGCCTCTTGATAAAGATGAAGGCAAAGGGTAGGAGAGGATTGCAAGGTAGACAAAAAGGCCGCAATCCTTTTGAAAACATAAAGGATTATGGCCCTTTTTATTTTGGCAGTCCTAACGGGAGTCGAACCCGTGTTTTCGCCTTGAGAGGGCGACGTCCTGGGCCACTAGACGATAGGACCAGTAAATAAGCAAGTTCTTTTTATATCGCAAAGGCGCTCTTTTGTCAATCCCCTAAAGGACAGATGTACGGGGAAAAAGCAGTCTATTTTTCTTTGAAGCTGTATGAGAGGGCGTTTTCGGCCTCGGTGATACCTTTTTCAAGGACCTTGCCCTTATCCATGATAATGTAGCTGTATTTTGTATAATACCTGATTTTTTTTATCTCTTTCAGTATATCGCTTCGCGTTGTGCTTCTACTTGAGAATAAAACGATATTTTTTCCTGCGTTGAAGGGGTTTTTTATGGCGATTGCAATGGCCGTAGCCTTGCTCTTATACGTCTTTTTGTCAATGGTAAAGCCTTTTTCGTCAATGGTGATGCCTGCGGGAAGTTTTAAATTAAGTCCCCTCAACATGGCTGGCATGGCGTGGCCGTTTACTATGAAGATGGATTTTTCTTCAAGTATTTTTTTTATGTCCCCCTCTTTTATATTAACTACCTTAAGGCCAAAATCTTTTGCGAGTAGTTTTGCCCCTGCCATGCGTCCCGCGCGTCCGGCCTCAGGGCCGCTCACCACAAGAATGGCGTCTTTATCTCCGAGGACTACACTGAGGGAGGGCGGAACCTCGGAGTCCGATAGTATGCGGAAGACCCTGTGTCCGGGGTCAATCTCAAGGGCGATGGGGCGTGATGCAGAGGATATTGAGAATGCCTCACTTTCTTTGTTTATCTCGATTTTTTTCTCGATTATCTCCCCCTCGGCGGTGGTGAGCCGTACCGGCAGGGTCATGGTGTAGGCGGGAGCGCTCTGAACCATATTAAAGGTGGTGATAAAACCATCCTCGGTGTTTCGCATGGAAACATCGGTGAGGCCGAGCCTCGGGCCTCCTGCCCTGGCGAGCCACTGCTCGAAGAACCATACAAGGTCCTGCCCCGATGCCTTGCTGAAGGCCTTTTCAATATCTCCCCAGCTTGCACGCCTAAAGGCGTTTTTTGTGTAAAACTCCTTTAGCCCTTCATTGAATGTCTCAGTGCCGAGCATATCTTCAAGCATGGCGAAGACCATTACTCCCTTGTTGTACCCGACGGCGCGCGCCGAAGGCTCTGTGGCCTCTACGAATTTATGTAGCGATGGCGCGTCAGCGCCGGCGAAGTTTTTATAGCCCTCAAGTTTTTTAAAGCGGAACTCCGAGGCCTCTTTAGCACCCTTTTCCCGCTCGTATTTATAGTCTGCCGTGTATGTCGTAATGGCCTCAGACCAGTTGCCGAGGCTTGCGTCGATATACACGGAGTTACCCCACCAGGAATGGGCTATCTCGTGGCCAAGGGATGTGTCGGGTATGAATGGGAGGCGGAGGACTCTGGAGCCGAGTAGCGTAAAGGAGGGCATGCCGTAGCCCGTCGGCAAAAAGCTCTCCACTACGGCGAATTTTGTAAAGGGATACTTTCCGAAGAGGCCGCTGTAAAGGTCAATATACTCGCCTGTCTTTTTTGTGTATGTGGCAGAGAGTTTTTTGTCCCTCTTAAGAAAGAATGTGTATATCTTGACGCCCTTGTGAGTTGTCTTTTTTACATGAAATTTTGAGGATATTACGTCCAGCCCGTCAATGGGGCGCTTCGTCTGCCAGCGGTCAAAGGTCCTGTCAGCGGAACTCATGTGAAGCATCCAGTCGCCTTCGCATACAGTGGTGTAGCCGCGTGGCATATTGACAGAGAGGTTATATTGGGCCGTGCCGTCCTCTGTATGTGGGTACCAGAATGAAGAGGAAGGAAGAAAGACGCCGCGCCGCCCCATGACACCACTGTTTACGTATGAGATGCCCCGCTTTATCTTGGCTTCAGCGCTTTTTATAGAGGCAAGGGTCTCATTGAAGCTGATATGTATTGTTATGGCTTTTTGACTATCGTCCCGCGGTCTTAGCTTCAGGATGAGTTCTTTAAATATCCCGTCATTGAGGTTATTTATTATTATATGGGGTTTCTTGCCATTGGCCCTTACCCTCGTAAGGCGTACCCTTCTATTGAGGATAAGCCTCAGCCGCCCGCCCGCGCCGTCTACCTTTATGGTGTCTGTGCCGCGAAGGCTGCGGGAGATTGGGTTGATCGTAACACTTATATTATGTGAGCGAACCACTGCCGTAGGCGGTTTTGAGGCCGCGGCCTCTGCCGGAAGTGCGTTAAAGAGGCATGGTGTAAGAATGGCCGCGACGAGGGCCGTTCTTGATATGGACTTTAAAGGGCTTTTTTCAGGTTTTTTCATGGCTTGATTTTATGGGCCGAGGTACGCAACGCCGAAGGCCGGGGCATGCCCGCTACCGGTGATGGAACAAAAAAGGCCGAGGGCCGTGTTTTAGCCGGTCTCGTCTCCGGAACGCCTGCATGTATCTCAGGGAAGAACGGTCTTAATGAACATGGCGAATGTCGGATGCGGCGGATATTATTTGGCTGGGGGACCAGGATTCGAACCTGGGTAAACGGATTCAGAGC
This sequence comes from uncultured Thermodesulfobacteriota bacterium, assembly GCA_964474975.1. Classification (GTDB taxonomy): domain Bacteria; phylum Desulfobacterota; class GWC2-55-46; order GWC2-55-46; family JADFVP01; genus JAJRZX01. The sequence goes on along the minus strand of CAYYUX010000023.1, from coordinate 16,526 downwards.
CCGTTGTCCTGCCGCTAGACGATCCCCCATTACGAGATTCCTTAAGCCAAGGAATCAATTTAGATTAAAAGAAATCCTTAGTCAAGTAAATATTTCCTCAATCATCCCCGCTTTTCCCCTAAAGGGCGATTTATATTGACTGCTACGATTAACTCCTGTATACTTTTCTTCTTTTATATTAGAATAATAAGATGATTATCAAGATAGATGCCATCCCCGCAACCGGGTTTAAAGTCAAGCTTGAAGAGAGCTTTAAAGATGTCTTCGGCAAATCGGAATATACACTGACCGGGCCTGTCAGGGCCACTCTCGATATTACTGTATCAAAGGGCAGTGTCTGTATTGACGGGCGTGTAAGCGCCTCCTTCAAGGCCTGTTGCGGCAGGTGCCTTGAAGAGTTCTCCTTTAAGGTAGATTCTCCCGTGGCCCTTGTTCTCTCCCGGTTGCCTGAGATAAAGGGTGAGGTGGAGCTGAAGGCATCGGATATGGATGTAAGTTTCCTCTGCGGTGATGAAATAGAGACATCTGATATACTGCTCAGCCAGATTGCCATGGAGCTTCCCCTCTCCGCTCTCTGCTCTCGCGAATGCAAGGGGTTGTGCCAGGGGTGCGGCGCGGATCTGAACAATGAATCTTGCCGATGTGAGGCCGTTGATAAGGTCGAGACGCCTATGGCCGCGCTCAAGGGTTTCAAGGTTAAATATAAATAATAACAAAGACTTAAATTAAACCAGTAAAGGTGTGAAAAAATGCCGAATCCAAAGAAAAGACATTCAAGATGCAAGACAGGTCAGAGAAGAAGCCACGATGCCCTTAAAAATACGGGGCTCTCGTTATGTCCCGCCTGTGACGAGCCCAAACGGCCTCATCACGTCTGCCCGAGTTGCGGCGCCTATAAAGGTAAAACCATCCTCGAAAAGGAAGATTCCCTTTAATCCAACCCCGGGGTGCGGTTGGGCGTAAGTGGGCGAGTTGGGCATAAGGGGACGAGTTTGTACGGGACGGGGGACAGCTCTGGAGGGGCGAGCCGGGACGATAGGGGAGGGCCGCACCTCTAAAGGGCGGAAGGGTGTATGGCTGTCCGGGCCGTGGGCGAAAACAGACTTGCGAGACCTTGTGACGATGGGGCGAAGTGGCCCGAGGCGCGTTAAAGTCCTCTGCGGCGGTGTTTTTTGCGGCCCTTGAAGATACAACGTCTCATGGCTCCTCGGCGGCGCGGCGGTTCTTTTCTGTGCATGTTTTTTGTGGGATTTTTTTTGCTCGGAGAAACGTCGGTCTCATGATTCTCAATGCCCGTTGTTTTACGGCCTATGCGGAGGCTTTTTGCAGTGGCAGCGCGACGTACTTTGGGCCTCATTGCCTCAATTCCGAGATAAAGCATATGATTAAAGTTGCAGTAGACGCGATGGGTGGTGATAACGGCCCGGCATCCGTTGTAGAGGGCAGTGTGCAGGCGTCCTCTTTGCTTGGCATACCTATTGTCCTTGTCGGGGACAGGGCGAGGATAGAGGCTGAACTCAGCAAGTATCCCGTCGATTCCCTTGATATATCCATAAGACATACGACAGAAGAGGTCTTTATGGGCGAGTCTCCCATTAAGGCCATCAGGTCGAAGAGGGATTCATCGCTTCGCGTATGCTTCGAGCTTGTAAAAAAAGGCGAGGCGAGCGCAGTTGTGACTGCAGGCAACTCCGGGGCCGCCATGGCCGCGGGCATACTCCTTTTAAAGAAAATAAAGGGCGTGGAGCGTCCCGCCATAGCCGTTGCCGTGCCTACGATGAAGGCCCCTGCAGTGCTTCTTGACGTGGGCGGCAATGTGGACTGCAAGCCAATGCACCTCGTGCAGTTCGCCATCATGGGCGATGTATACGCACGTTACGTCCTTAAAGAGGGCCGGCCACGTGTGGGTCTGCTATCTAACGGCGAGGAAGAGGGCAAGGGAAATGAGCTTACCCGTGAGACCCATGCCTGTATAAAAAAACTCTCCCTCAATTACATCGGTTATGTTGAGGGAAGGGATATATACAGGGGGGACGTAGACGTTGTCGTGGCCGACGGCTTTGTAGGCAACGTTGTCCTGAAATTGAGCGAGGGCCTTGTTGAGGCCGTTACATCCATGCTTAAAGAAGAGATTACCTCAAGTATATTCTCAAAGTTGGGGTATATGCTCGCCAAGGGAGCCTTCAGAAGGTTCAGAAAAAAAGTAGATTATGCCGAGTATGGCGGAGCGCCGCTACTGGGCATTGACGGTATATGTCTTATAAGCCACGGGAGAAGCAGTCCCAAGGCCATTAAAAACGCCATTACAAGGGCCTATGAATACGCCGTTGGAAAGGTGAATGTCCATCTCACCGAAGAGATAGCCGAAGATTCAGCTATCTTGAGGCGCGTCACGCGGGCCAATAAGGCGGTATAGGTAGATATATGTTAATGGCAAGGATAAAAGGTACGGGTTCCTATACGCCGGAAAAGGTCCTATCAAATAAAGACCTTGAGGCCATGGTGGATACGACTGACGAGTGGATATCCTCGCGTACCGGTATACTGAAAAGGCATGTCTCGCAGTCTGATACCACTACGGTAATGGCCGTTAACGCCGGGAAAAAGGCCATCGAGGCCGCGGGTATCAAGGCCGCGGACATAGATCTTGTAATAGTCGGCACCGTAACGCCGGAGATGGTTTTTCCATCGACGGCCTGTTATGTGCAGTCCGCACTTGGTATTAAAAAAGGCTCTGCGGCCTTTGATGTATCGGCGGCCTGCTCGGGCTTTTTATATGCCCTGGACATTGCCGACAAGTATATAAAGGCGGGAGTCGCAGACAAGGCCCTTGTCATAGGCGTCGACCAGTTTTCAAAGATTCTCGACTGGGAGGACAGAAGCACCTGCGTCCTCTTCGGCGATGGAGCAGGAGCCGTTGTGCTTGAGACTGTCAGAAAGGGCGATGAGGGCGGGCCGGCAAAGGGCCTCCTTGCGAGCCATATCCATTCCGACGGCAGTAAGTGGGAGATGCTCTACGTCCCCGGAGGCATCGGCCCGAGCCCCTTTGAAGAGCGGGAACACGTAAAGCCTCATTTCAAGATGCATGGTAATGAAACATTCAAAGTAGCCGTAATGACCATAGCCGCGGCACTTAAGGAAGTCATGCGCTCAAGTGGGTTGAGTATAGAGGATATCTCCCTGCTCATACCCCATCAGGCGAATATACGCATTATTAAAGCAGTGCAGGTCAGGCTCGGCCTCTCTGATGAGAGGGTTTACAGCAATGTGGAGAATTACGGCAATACCTCCGCCGCATCTATCCCCATAGCCCTTGACGAGGCCGTGCGGGAAGGCGCGGTAAAGCCCGGAGATATCGTCCTCTTTGTGGCCTTCGGAGGAGGGCTCACCTGGGCCTCTGCGGCGGTGAGATGGTAATTTGCTTTCTTTTGGGAAAAAGCTCTGCAAAAAAAACCAATAGGGGCTGACTTAGGCGTTTCTCAAACTGCCGCCTGCGTCCCCGGAGCCTTCAAAAAAAGCCTGACAATTAAAATCAATCCGTAAATAAATTAACGAGGATCCATACATGAGTGATTTCGCAGTTGTATTCCCGGGGCAGGGGTCGCAGTACGTGGGTATGGGAAAATCCTTTTATGATTCCAATGCCTATGCCAAGCGCACCATTGACGATGCCTCAAAGGCCCTTGGCTACGACCTCTCAAGGGTTCTCTTCGAGGGGCCTGCCGAGGATCTTAACCGCACGGACATTACTCAGCCGGCCATTCTTGCCGTGAGCATCGCCGCGTTCAGGGTCTTGAAACAGTATATCGACATTGAGCCGGCCTTTTTTGCAGGTCATAGCCTCGGCGAGTATACGGCCCTTGCGGCCTCTGGAGTCCTTGATTTTTCCGAGGCCGTCGCCCTTGTGGCAAAAAGAGGCCGCGTGATGATGGATGCAGGCGGCACGGGCGGCATGTGCGCCGTCATCGGGCTTAGCCCGCAAAGCGTGGAAGAGATATGCGCCTGCGTCTCCGAGGCAGGTTCTGTAGTTGTCCCGGCAAATATCAACAGCCCGCTTCAGGTGGTAGTCTCAGGAGAGGCCAAGGCCGTTAAGCGGGCCGCCGCAGAGGCCAAGGCCAAAGGCGCTAAGATGGTCATACCCCTTCGGGTAAGCGTGGCCTCGCACTCGCCTCTTATGGCCGGGGCCGCTGAAAAATTTGCCGCGCTCCTTAAAGAGGTCACTTTCAAAGAGTTTAACGTCCCTGTCATCTCCAACGTAGAGGCAGAGCCCATGAATAGCGCTGATGAGGCGGCTGGTCTTCTTGAACGTCAGCTTACAAGTCCCGTAAGATGGGTTGATACCATAAAAAAGATGAGTGACAAGGGCGTGAAACGCATAGTGGAGATAGGCCCGAAGAAGGTGCTTACAGGGCTTATAAAGAGGATAGACGGCGATATCGAGGCATTTAACCTTGATGGCGCCGATGGACTGGATAAGGTCGTGGAGCGCCTTGGCGCGCAGTGACATTATTCGCTTGATTGAGAAAGGAGGCCGGGGATGAATCTGAGTAGAAGGGTAGCGATAGTAACGGGCGCAGGTCAGGGCATAGGCAAGGCAATAGCCCTTAAACTGGCCTCTTACGGGGCCGATGTGGCCGCAGTTGATATTAACTTCGAGAACGCCGCGGAGACGGCCCGGGAGATTCAGGCCATGGGCAGGAAGACAGTGGCATTAAAAGTCGATGTCACGAACCAGAAGCAGACGCGGGAGATGGTCGCTAATGTCATGCAGGAGCTTGAAGCCGTTCATATACTCGTCAATAACGCCGGTATCACCGCCGATTCGCTTATCGTGAGAATGAAGGAGGAAGACTGGGACAGGGTGATGGACGTCAACCTCAAGGGCGCCTTTAACTGCATACAGGCCTCCATAAGATATATGACCAAGCAGAACTGGGGACGCATTATCAACGTAGCCTCCATCGTCGGCATTACGGGTAACCCCGGGCAGGCCAATTACGCGGCGAGCAAGGCCGGGCTTATCGGTCTTACAAAGACCATAGCGCGCGAAGTGGCCAAGCGCAACGTAACATGCAACGCCGTGGCCCCGGGTTTCATCGAGACGGCCATGACGGACAAACTATCTCAAGTGGCAAAGGACAAGCTCTTCGAGCAGATACCCATGGGCAGGCTCGGAGGCCCCAACGACGTGGCCATGAGCGTGCTATTTTTGGCCTCAAGCGCCGCAAACTACATAACGGGCCATGTTATGAACATCAACGGCGGAATGTATATGTAGGGCCGAGAGGCACCGATGGGCGTTTGCAGGGGCAGGCGGAGTGTAAAGAGGCCCGCGGGCAGGCGCAGGGATAAGGTCTTGAATCGGCTCTAAGAGGGCCGCAAGCCCCCTTGACAACAGGGACCTCAGGTGTTATATCCAATAGATACATTTGATTCTATAAGACATATTCACAGATACCAATAAACTACGCCACAGGAGGAACGCAATGTCGTCAGTAGAGAGCAAGGTGCGCAAAATAGTCATGGAACAGCTTGATGTTAATGAGGGAGAGGTAACATCGCAGGCCTCTTTCGTAGACGACCTCGGAGCCGATTCCCTTGATACCGTTGAGATGGTCATGGCCTTTGAAGAAGAGTTTTCCATTGAGATTCCCGATGAAGACGCGGAGAAGATAAAGACCGTGCAGGATTCCATCGATTACATCTCGACAAAGGCATCAAAGGGTTAATCCCGCGCTTTCTATCTCATGACCGCCCGGCCCTTGAAGGGGTAGTGAGCTGTTATGAACATAAAGACCTCCGTGATGGCCCTGCCCTTAACGGAACCGCGCCCCGTAAGCGTTGCGAGAGCCGGGGAATGATAGTGTGATTGGGGGATATAGGGTGAATGGGGCCGATTGGGGCGGCGATTGAATTACTATCAGTTCATCAATGCCATGCGGTTTCAGGGTTTGCCTCTGAGAATGGCTTTCGCCTTGCGAGTGCGAGGCCGGAGGTTTTTTTTATTAAAGGCTTCTCTCTTACGGAGAGCGGCGTTGTTTTTTGATGGAGTATACGTATATATGAGAAGAGTTGTGATAACAGGGCTTGGTCTTGTGACACCCCTTGGCACGGGGCTGGAGCGCACATGGCAGAGGCTTACGGAGGGCAAATGCGGCATAAGGGAGATTACCCGTTTCGATGTCTCTGATTTTCCTGTGAAGATAGGCGGTGAGGTCCCTGACTTTGATGCAAGGGATTTTATTCCCAAAAAAGACCTCAAGAAGATGGAGCTTTTTATACAGTACGCCCTTGCCTCGGGCCTGATGGCCATTGAGGATTCCGGTCTTGAAATCACTGAAGAGAACGCCGATCGTATAGGTGTATATGTGGGCGCCGGCATAGGAGGTTTGCCCGCCATAGAGCATTGGCATGATGTCTTGAAGGAAAAGGGGCCAACGAGGATAACGCCTTTTTTCATACCCATGGTCATTATCAATCTGGCCTCGGGGCAGATATCCATAAGGACAGGCGCCAGAGGGCCTAATAATTGTTCAGTGACGGCATGCGCCACGGGGACGCACTCCATGGGAGACGCCTTCAGGCTTATTCAGTACGGCACCGTGGACGCCATGATAGCGGGCGGTACGGAGTCCACCATAAGCCCTCTCTGTATAGCAGGTTTTAACGCCATGAAGGCCCTCTCGAAGCGTAATGATGACCCTGCCGGGGCATCGCGCCCCTTTGACATAGATAGAGACGGTTTTGTCATCGGCGAGGGCTCTGGAATTGTCGTTCTTGAAGAGCTTGAGCTCGCCAAAAAACGAGGGGCGCATATATACGCCGAGCTCGTGGGTTACGGCATGAATTCCGATGCCTTTCACATGACCACGCCTTCTCCCAATGGGGTCGGCGCGGCAAAATGTATTGACCTCGCCATGAAAGACGGCGGCCTTAACGCCTCTGACGTCGATTATATCAACGCCCACGGGACATCGACTTATTTTAACGACTTCTACGAGACCATGGCCATTAAAAAGGTCTTTGGTGAAGATGCCCGCAGGCTTGCCGTAAGCTCTACCAAGGGCGCCACGGGCCACCTCCTTGGCGGTGCCGGCGGCATAGAGGCCGTTTTTACGGCCCTCTCAATAGCACGCGGCACTATACCTCCAACCATTAACTTTCATAACCCCGACGAAGGGTGCGACCTTGATTATGTCCCCAATATGGCAAGAGAGACAGAGATAAGAGCGGCGCTATCGAACTCTTTCGGCTTTGGCGGCACAAACGCCGTGCTGGCCTTCAAGGCCTTCAAGGGTTAGTCTTTTTAAGAGGAAGATCGAAGTGTCTGAGTCTGCGGTGATAGCAGTAGCCGGCGACCATGCCGGAAGGGAAATTAAGGACGACATACTCGCCTTCTTAAAGGCGGAGGGCCTTGAGGCCGTGGATATGGGCGTGGATTCCGACGATTCCGTTGATTATCCCGACTACGGCGGCCCCCTTGCCGAGCGTGTATCAAAGGGCGAGTTCGAGAGGGGAATTCTGGTCTGCGGCACAGGCGTAGGCATGAGCATACTCGCCAATAAATTCCCCGGCATCAGGGCGGCCCTTGTGAATGACGTATATACGGCGAGGATGGTAAAGGAGCATAACAACGCCAATATACTTGTCATCGGAGGCCGTGTCGTTGGAAGAGGCCTTGCCAGAGAGATGGTCAAGGTCTGGATTAACGCCGAGTTTCAGGGAGGCCGTCATCAGAGGCGTCTTGATAAGATAACCGATATTGAAAAAAAGTACATGAAAGGGGCGGACTAAAACCCTCTTAAAGAAGTCAATACGCAGGGAGAGTATCAATATGTCAGGACTTAAAACATCAGACCCGGAAATATTTGAGGCCATTCGTCTTGAGACGGAGAGGCAGGAGTATAAACTTGAGCTCATAGCCTCTGAGAACTTTGTCAGTAGAGACGTCTTAGAGGCCCTTGGAAGCGTAATGACCAATAAGTACGCCGAGGGGTATCCGGCAAAGCGTTATTACGGGGGCTGTGAGTTCGTCGATAGGGCCGAGGTCCTTGCCATAGAGAGGGCAAAAAAACTCTTTGCCTGCGACCATGTGAATGTTCAGCCTCATTCGGGCTCGCAGGCCAATATGGCCGTTTATATGTCTTCCATAAAGCCCGGGGATACCATACTCGGTATGAACCTCTCTCACGGCGGCCATCTTACGCACGGCTGTCCCGTGAACTTTTCCGGTCAGCTCTATAACATCGTCTCCTACGGCGTTACGGCGGATACTCACCGCATAGACATGGAGCAGGTGCGCGTCCTGGCGAAAGAGCACAAGCCCGCCATGATAGTCGTCGGCGCCAGCGCATATCCGCGTATAATAGATTTCGCGGCCTTTAGAGAAATAGCCGACGAGGTAGGGGCCAAAATAATGGTGGATATCGCCCACATAGCAGGGCTTGTGGCTACGGGCCTGCACCCGAGCCCCGTGCCTTTTGCCGAGTTTGTCACTACGACTACGCATAAGACCCTCCGCGGCCCGAGGGGCGGTATGATTATGTGCCGTGAGGATATGGCAAAGCGCGTGGACAAGGAGATATTCCCCGGGATTCAGGGCGGCCCGCTCATGCACGTCATAGCGGCCAAGGCCGTTGCCTTCAGAGAGGCCCTTTCCCCTGAGTTCAAGATCTATCAGGAGCAGATTTTGAAAAATGCCTCGACACTCGCCGAAGAGCTTATGACCATGGGCTATGAGCTTATCTCCGGCGGAACAGATACACACCTCATGCTCGTAGACCTTACAAATAAGGGTATTACCGGTAAAGAAGCCGAGGCCATGCTTGATAAGGCCGGCATTACGGTAAACAAGAATACCATACCCTTTGAGACAAGAAGCCCCTTTGTGACAAGCGGCATCAGGATAGGCGTGCCGGCGGCAACTACAAAGGGCATGAAAGAAGGGGAAATGAAGGTCATAGCAGGTTTCATAGACAATGCGCTTAAAAGTTCCGGCGACGAGAAAACCCTTGAGGGGATAAAAGACGCCGTAGAGGAACTCTCAAGGAGTTTTCCCTTTTATCTGTAAAAAGGTCTCTTCGACGGCTATGCCTGCAATCCTGGCCTTGCGCCGGGGATATTCAATCTCTGCCGTGCCGTTGATATCTTCTTTATAAAATACCTTTTATCTGCTAAAATACACGAATGGAGTATATACTGGCCTTTGGCTCCGCTCACAGGGCGCTTAAGGCGGAGAGCGTCTTGAGAAAATCCGGCCATGTATTCCGGCTTCTTCCGGCGCCGAGGGCCTTTACTCTGCACTGCGACCTTGTTATTTCCCTTCAGGGTGAGGCGCTTATCCCGGCAAAAGAGGCGCTCATGGACGCGGGGGTGAGTCCAACGCATATTTTTTTAAGAGAGGTGGATGATTATGTTGAAGTGTGATTTCTGCGGCGCTGAAGCTGACCGGGTGGTCCGCGTAGCCCTTGATAGTGATTATGACAGATTGAGCGTCCAGCACAGTAAGAGATACGCCTGCGCGCAGTGCTCCGAGAAGAAAGAAAAGGAGCGTAAGGCAAAGGTGGAGGGCAATGAAAAATGAGTACTCTTATAAAGACGGAAAAAGACGCGGCCCTGGCCGTAATGGTAAAGGCGCCTCTGCCGGGGCAGGTGAAAACCAGGCTTACGCCCCTTCTTACGGAAGAAGAGGCGGCAGATCTATACAGGTCTTTTGTTACGGACCTCTTTGTTAATCTTCGGGGAGTCCCTCTTCCCGCAGACCTCTTTACGGCCATAACTCCTCCCGGAACCAAAGAAGATTTCGCCGGCCTAATACCTGATGACGTAGATTTTTTCACTCAGTCGGGAGAGGGCCTTGGTGATAGGATACAGAGCGTTTTCAAAAGCCTTTTCGACAAGGGGTATGGAAAGGCCGTGGTGACGGGTAGTGACAGCCCTGATATGCCCGTATCTCTTATAGAAGAAGCTATCGCCGCCCTTGATGAGCCCGGCGTTGATATTGTTTTTGGTCCCACCCATGACGGCGGCTATTATCTCGTGGCCGCAAGTACTCCCCTGACGGCCCCCTTTATGGATATTCCATGGAGCGGTCCCGCTGTGCTTGAGGAGACCCTGCGGAAGGTAAAGGACGCGGAACTCGGGTACAGGCTTCTTGAACCATGGCATGATATGGACAGGCCCACGGACTTGAAGCTCCTTCTGGACAGCGACGATGCCCCATGTAGCAGGGCCTTTGTAGAGGACCTCGGCCCTCGTGTAAAGACAATTTTTTAGCGAATTTTTCTGGAGAGCCGGGTTTAATATGGGCAGACTGCCTTCATGGGCAAAAAAAAGGCTGGGGCGGTCCTCTGAGCTACACCGCGTCAAGGCCATTCTTAGAGCGCGAAATCTCAACACCGTATGCGAGTCAGCAAGGTGTCCCAATATAGGCGAGTGCTTTACCAAGCCTACGGCTACATTTATGATAATGGGAAGCCTCTGCACCAGAAGGTGCGGCTTCTGCGCCGTGGACAAGAGCGCGCCGCCGGGGGGCCTTGACCCGTTGGAACCGGAGAACATCGCCGCGGTATCAGCTGAGCTTGGTCTAAGGCATGTGGTTATCACATCTGTCACAAGGGACGACCTCCCTGACGGCGGCGCCTCTCAATTCGCCTTGACAATAAGGGCCATAAAAGATAAGATTTCGGACATTTCCGTCGAGGTTCTTGTCCCTGATTTCAAGGGAGAGAGGGCTTTGTTGGAGATTGTCTTCAAGGCAGGGCCCCATATCTTCAATCACAACCTTGAGACCGTCCCGTCACTCTATGGAAGGGTAAGGCCGCAGGCCGATTATGAGAGGTCTTTATCTGTCCTCGGGCTCGCGAAAGAATACGGGCTTGTGACGAAGACGGGTATCATGGCCGGCCTTGGAGAGAGCGTCGATGAGGTGCGGGCCCTCTTGCGTGACGTGAAGTCAGCGGGCGTTGACGCCGTCACCATAGGCCAGTATCTGCGTCCGTCAAGGGATAACCTTGACGTAGTTGAGTATATCACCCCCGAGGTCTTTGCCGAGTATGAGGCCTATGGAAAGAAAATAGGTATAAGACGTGTATATTCAGGGACCTTTGTAAGGAGCTCCTATAACGCCGAGACCCTCTTTGAAGAGGACAAAGCTTTGATAAAAGGTTAGGACCTTAAAAATATGGAAGAATTTCACAGGATTAAACGGCTCCCCCCCTATGTTTTTAATATAGTAAACGAACTAAAGGTTCAGGCCAGAAGACGCGGCGAGGATATAATAGACTTTGGCATGGGCAACCCCGACCAGCCGACGCCGAAGCATATTGTCGACAAACTCATAGAGGCCGCCCGTAACCCCCGTAACCACCGCTACTCCGCCTCAAGGGGGATCTACAAGCTGAGGCACGCCATCTCTGATTGGTACGGCAGACGCTACGGTGTTGATATCGACCCTGAGACAGAGGCCGTTGCCACAATAGGCTCCAAGGAGGGTATCTCTCACCTGGCCCTTGCCATAGTAAGCCCCGGTGATGTAGTCTTTGTACCCAACCCCACATATCCCATACACGGATACTCGGCCATCATAGCCGGCGGAGATGTACGGAGCATCCCCTTGTTTCCGGGGGTGGATTTTTTCGAGGAGCTCCTGAAGGCCACGAAGGAGCACTGGCCCAAGCCAAAGCTCCTTGTACTGAATTTTCCCCATAACCCCACTACAGAGGTTGTGGACAGGTCTTTTTTCGAGCGTGTAGTTGATTTTGCGAAAGAGCATAATATGCTTGTAATACACGACCTTGCCTACGCCGATATCGTCTATGACGGCTACAAGGCGCCGAGCCTTCTTGAGGTTCCGGGGGCAAAGGACATAGGCGTGGAGTTTTTCACCCTCTCAAAGAGCTACAATATGCCGGGCTGGCGTGTGGGTTTTGCCGTTGGCAACAAGAAGATGGTTGGGGCGCTCACGAGGATAAAGAGCTACCTTGATTACGGGATGTTTCAGCCCATTCAGATAGCGGCGATTATCGCCCTGAACGGTCCGCAGGAGTGCGTGGGGGAGATTGTCAGCCTCTATCAGAGGCGTAGAGACGTCCTCATTGAGAGCTTCGCGAACGCGGGCTGGGAGATAAATAAACCCCTTGCCACCATGTTCGTCTGGGCGAAGATACCAGAGGTCTTGCGTGAGAAAAAGTCTCTTGAGTTCTCGAAGTTTCTCCTTGATGAGGCAAAGGTCGCTGTATCGCCGGGTATTGGTTTCGGTGATTACGGAGATGAGTACGTGAGGCTCGCCCTTGTGGAAAACGAGAACAGGATACGTCAGGCCGCCAAGAGCATTAAAAAGGTCCTGGCCTCTGTATAATATGGTCAAGATTTACCTCTAAGATTTACCCCTAACGAGGAGTTGTGTCTGTAATGGAGAGTATTAACGTAGGGCTTATAGGTTTCGGCACCATAGGCACTGGTGTTGCCAGGGTCCTAATTGATAACGCCGATGTCATAAGGCGGCGCCTCGGCTGTGACGTAGTATTAAAGAGGATAGCAGACTGCGATATAAAGCGCGAGAGGGGAGTTGTCCTTAAAGAAGGCGTCCTTGTCGATGATGCAAATATCGTCCTTGACGACCCGGATATTTCCATTGTCATTGAGCTTGTGGGCGGCACGGGCATAGCGAAAGACTTTGTATTAAAGGCCCTTCGTAAGGGCAAGCATGTTGTTACGGCCAATAAGGCTCTGCTCTCTACTTATGGCCCGGAGATCTTCGCCCATGCCGCAAAGGCCGGCCTTGATGTAGGTTTCGAGGCGAGCGTAGGCGGCGGTATTCCCCTCTTAAAGTCTCTTACCGAGGGTCTTGCGGCAAATCGTATCGAGTCGATGTACGGCATCATCAACGGCACGGCCAATTATATTTTGAGCGCCATGACACATGACGGCGGCACCTTTGATGATGTCTTGAAGTCGGCTCAGGAGAGCGGCCTTGCCGAGGCAGACCCTTCCTATGATGTCGACGGCATTGATACGGCACATAAGCTCTCCATACTCCTTAATCTTGCCTATGGCATCCATTTGCCCCCTGAGAAGATTTTCACCGAGGGCATCCGCGCCATAGCCCCTATTGATATACGCTTTGCCGATAAATTCGGGTGGCGGATAAAGCTCCTTGCCATAGCAAGGCGTTCCGAGGGCGGCCTTGAGGCGAGGGTGCATCCCGTGATGATACCGAAGTCTCATCCGCTATCGGCTGTCGAGGGCGCTTATAATGCCGTATTCATCAAGGGAGACGCAGTAGGCTCTGTTATGCTCTACGGACTTGGCGCGGGAGAGATGCCCACGGCAAGCGCCGTTGTCGCCGATGTAGTGGATATATGCAGGAATATCAAGATGGGAATTTCCCGCAGGGTTGAGCCTCCCCATGGTGATAACTGCGGTGTGAAAGGGCTGGCAGTTAGCCCAATGGAAGAGCTGAGGCTCTCTTATTATGTGCGGTTCGCGGCCCTTGACAGGCCCGGTGTCTTATCAAAAATCACGGGCGTCTTCGGGGACCATGATATCAGCATCTCATCGGTTATTCAGGAAGACAGGAAGGACGGCGGCATAGTGCCCCTTGTCCTTGTGACGCACCATGCCCTTGAGAGCAGTTTCAGGGATGCCGTGAAGGTAATAGAAGAACTTGATATAATAGATGATAAAGCCGTTTACGTCAGGATAGAGGAGAATAGTGGTGGAGCTGAGTAAGAAAGGCATGTGGCGTGGAGTAATAAGGGAGTTTCGGAGCTTTCTTCCCGAGGTAAAGGAAGAGTTTATCACCACCCTGCTCGAGGGCAATACCCCTCTTGTGGAGTCCTTCAATATGAAGGATATATTCGGTGATATCAGGCTTTTATTCAAGTTCGAGGGGCTTAATCCCACATGCAGTTTCAAGGATAGAGGCATGACCATGGCCGTGACCATGGCAAGGCAGGAGGGGATGAACGCCGTGATATGCGCCTCTACGGGCAACACATCGGCCGCGGCCGCGGCATATGCGGCAAGGGCAGGTATGAAGGCATACGTCCTTATACCGAAAGGCAACGTGGCCCTTGGCAAAATTTCTCAGGCCACGATGCACGGGGCCGTTGTCATTGAGGTATCGGCTACCTTTGACGAGCTTCTCTCCATAGTCAAGGAGGTAACGAGCAATTATCCCGTGGCCATTGTTAATTCCGTAAATCCATATCGCATAGAGGGGCAGAAGACAGGCGCATTTGAGGTAGCCGAGCATCTCGGGCACGCCCCGACCTTTCACTTTCTTCCCGTCGGCAACGCCGGAAACATAACGGCATATTGGAAGGGATATAAAGAGTATGAGGCCATGGGGCTGATATCAAACCTGCCCAAGATGATGGGCTTTCAGGCCGCGGGAGCGGCCCCTATTGTGCTTGGTCACCCCGTGGACAAGCCCGATACCATCGCCACTGCCATAAAGATAGGCAACCCCGCAAGCTGGGCCCCTGCGGAGAAGGCCCGCGATGAGAGCGGAGGAGTCATAGACGCCGTAACCGATGATGAGATAATAGAGGCCTTTAAGCTCGTAGCCTCCCATGAGGGCGTCTTCTGCGAGCCCGCGAGCGCCGCGAGCATAGCAGGCGTTATAAAGATGAAAAATGCAGGCGTCATCTCCAACGGCGACACCGTGGTATGCACCCTAACGGGCCACGGCCTTAAAGACCCCGAGCGGGCCATCGCCGTATCGGATAAACCCGTAAAGTCCTCATCGGAGCTAAAGGAAATAGTAAGGATAATGGGCTTTTAAGGGGCGGGTGGGGCGATAAGGCGCTGTTTTTGATAAGAGCGGCTTTGTCCGCGGTGGTCTTTTCTTCTTTTTTTAGTGGGCATGGCGGGGTTCGAGGTATTTTTAATGACGATATACCCGGCCCCTATTGTTTTTTTATGTCATTGTTTTTTAAAGCGAGCAGGTTGGGGCGCATGGTGTAGCTACATTGATATATCGCTACATCCCTATTGGTTTTCTTTGCCAAGCTTTCTTTTTTCCAAAAGAAAGCGGAAGGTTTTCTTTCTTGTTCAAGAGGTAATACCATGAAATACATAATCCTCATAGGCGACGGCATGTCAGACCGTCCCATCGAGAGGCTGGGCGGCAAGACGCCCCTTGAGTACGCTAATACGCCGAATATGGACCGTGTTGCCGGGGCCGGCAGATACGGCCTCTTTGCCACTGTGCCTGCCGGCTACAAGCCCGGTAGTGACGTGGCCAACCTCAGCATATTGGGTTACAATCCGGCGGATTATTACACAGGACGCGCGCCCCTTGAGGCGGCTTCCATAGGTGTAACACTCAATGGCACGGATACGGCCTTCAGGTGCAATCTCGTCACCCTCTCAGAGAGTGAACCCACGGTTATGGAAGATTACAGCGCAGGACACATTACCACGGAAGAGGCCGGTGAGATTATAGCAGAACTTGACAGGGCATGCCGAGGCCTTGGCGTGCGTTTTTACCGCGGCACGAGTTACAGGCACCTCATGGTCTGGGAAGATGCCCCTGCGGGGCTTTATGAGAGGCTCAAAACCACTCCTCCCCATGATATATCGGATAGAGAGGTTGCCGAGTATCTTCCCTCAGGCGAGGGCGCGGACAAGATTCGTTCACTCATGAAGCAATCACGAAAGATACTCAGCGGACTTCCCGTGAATGAGAAAAGAAGGGCAAAGGCACAGAACCCGGCTACCTCCATCTGGCTCTGGGGACAGGGCGTGGCGCCGAGCATGCCCGGTTTCAAGGAGAGGTTCGGCATCAGCGGAGCCATCATCTCCGCCGTGGACCTTCTAAAGGGTATAGGCACCTACGCGGGGCTTGATATCATCAACGTAAACGGCGCGACGGGTTATATTGATACTAATTACGAGGGCAAGGTATCAGCGGCCCTGAATGCCTTGAAGGATAAGGACCTGGTATGCGTCCATGTGGAGGCCCCTGACGAGGCCGGCCATCAGGGCAGTCTTCCCGATAAACTGAAGGCCATTGAGGATTTTGATTCAGAGGTTGTCGGTAAGGTCCTTGCCGGGCTTGAGGGCACGGAGTTCAAGGTCCTTGTGATTACGGACCACCCTACGCCCGTTGAGCTGAAGACCCATACCTCCGACGCAGTGCCCTTTGCCATCTCTACGGGGCGGGAGCTTGCCTCGGCACAAGAGGGAAAAAAATTCTCCGAGGCGGGCGGCGCGGTTTCAGGGATATTTGTCGAGGACTGCGGGGGGTTTATAAAGGGTTTTCTGAGCTGATACTATACGCTGTATCGCCTATCTGTTTACAGGGCCGCTTTTCGATTAACTATACTGCCCTCAGTCCTTGAAGGTTGTCTTCAGTATATAAGATGTCTCGAATTTTTTCATCTTTATGCCTTCGTATATCCGGCATACACGGTCGTGCATGCCGCTTGCCATCATGCTGGCGTTGAAGATGATATGTGAGCAGCCCTTTCGGCGCGCCCATCTTCTGGCTTCGAGGATGAAGCTGATACCCTTGCCGC
>CAYYUX010000022.1:0-20911 GCA_964474975.1 uncultured Thermodesulfobacteriota bacterium | reverse complement strand
TGACCGATAAAAAACCTGTATCCGCGCCCGAAAAAGTGCTCATTCGACGGGTCAAGGAGGAGCCCTGCCTTGTAAAAAAAGAATTTGCCTGAGATGGCCCAGTTGAGGTAGCTGTCAACGGAGAAAATGGGGCGCGTCAGGGACTCATAAAAGACAAAACCAATCTTCGCGGCCATCCAGATGGCCATTAAAAGAGTAATATAAAGCCTCCATCCCCGAAGTCGGACGGCCTTGCCCTGAAGAGCGGCGTTAGAAGGGGAAGAGAGGCGCGCGAGGACGGCGAAGCATAACATAAAGATAACAATAGGAACACCAGCAGAACTCAGCGTAAAGGGAACTCCGGCAAGGCCGAGGACAAACATGCTGAAGGCCGCAAAACCAAGGCCCGTGCCGATGCCGAAAAACAGGGCCTCTCCCCGCCCCGTAAGCGCATCGGAGCGCAGTAGCCAGCGGACAAAAAATGCCCCGCCGGCAATGGGAAGCGCCATTGATATGATGAGATAGATAAACTCCATGGCGTTATTTAATCACCTCGTAGACAGCCGCGTTTTTGGCAAAGGCTGAAAAGAGCCGTGCCCTCGCGGCAATAAGGGTTCCCTTGCCGTCATATAGCGCTCCAGAGGCGGGGTCGATACGAAGGTCCTCTCCGTATGACCATAGAAAGCCTGCGTCAACTGAGTTATCAAGGGGTAGCATATAGTACCTCGCTATGGCCGCGAGAGGCGAATTGTCGACAATAGTGGCAGGCCGTATAGAGGCGCCCGCCGGCACAGACTCCTTTACAAAACGGATAAAATCAAAAAAGGTCTCAAGGTCACTGTTGTTTACCAGATCTATCCTCTTTTTCAGATCAACGGGCGTGAGGGTCTTCACGTCGTCGCGGAATATGCTCAGCCAGTTATAATCCATCCTCAGAGTAAAAAGAAAAGATGCGAATAAAAATATGATTACGAGCGCTCCCGTGGCCCGGGAGTGCGAGAGTCCATGCCCTCTCAGCCTGTAAAGGATAAGGGCCGAAATAAAGGCAAGAGCTATGAGGACGTAGAGCATGGAGACAAAACCAAGCCCTCCTGCCTCAGGGGCAGTTACGAAGCCAATTGTCTGACCCGTAATAAAATCAGGCGTCCAGAGCTCCCCCCATAAAAGCGATACAAGGGCAAAGCCGCCGGGCCTGTAAAAGCGCAGGGCCTCAAGACTCAGCTCGACCTCCTCTGTACTGTGAAATTCAAGGACGAAATCTTTTAAATATGTCACTGCTCCGCCGCCGCCGTGCTTTCCAAGATAGATGTCGAGAGTTCTCGCCTTATCACCCTTGCCGGCGACCTTCACCCTTACGGTCTTGGCGGCCTCCCAGCCATCGGCAGTCCTTATGCGAATGTTGACAATAATGCTTTTCGGGGCCTTGAAGCGCAGTTCCATAGCCATGCGTCCGGCAGGCCGCCTGAAGCTTTGCGGAGGCGCTATCCGCACATAATTATTGCCTTTAAGGAGAAGGCCGCCGCCGATAAAGCGGGCTTCGGAGACATGCTCGAAACGCCATTGTGATATAGCGGAGCTGTTGTTGAAGACAAAACCCGGGTCTGCCCCGTATGCCGCAAAGGGCAGTAAAGAGAGTATGCTCATCAGGAAAAAAAAGGCCGATGTGGTATGAGTTGATTTCATATTTTTTATAGCAGGAGACCCATGAAAGAGGTATTGACAAGCGACGCCGAGACAAGGCGCAGTAGACTCCGTTGCCGCCTGCAGACCGCCGGGCAGGCACGCCCGGAAGAGGCGAGGTGTATTATCATGTAAGACTTAAGGCCTTGATCATTATCTAATAGATTTTTTGTCGTTTGCTCTGTTATTTTACTCTCTTCAACGTTTTATTTTAAGACATAAGACAGCGTGCTGTCAACTACAAGAGACAGGGGGCTACGCCCATTCACGCCAAAAACGATGGAAAGCCGGCTCAGTGGCGAGGCTATTCGGCACAGAAGCAGAGACTGAGAGGCTCAGTTTAGAGAAGAGAGAGGCCTGCCCCGAAGAGGGCGCCTGAGAGGAACAGTAACTGCGGGGGGGGCTGAGAGCAAAAAGGGGCGAACTGCATCTGAAGAGCAGAGCCATCCTGTCTTAATAACGGAGCCTTTCTGTCTGAGAACGTAGCCCTACTGTCTGAAAGCCGCGGCTGACAATATGGCTGTTATATGCCCGTGAGCTACTTGCTCATGGATTCAAAGAAGTCTTTGTTGCTTTCAGTGTTCTTTATCTTATTCAGGAGGAACTCCATACTGTCAATGGGATTAAGAGGCTGAAGGACCTTTCTGAGTATCCAGATCCTGTTAAGCTCTTCCTTTTTAAGCAGGAGGTCTTCTTTTCTTGTGCCTGATTTATTAAGGTCGATGGCCGGGAATATTCTCCTCTCGGCGAGCTTTCTGTCAAGTACGATTTCCATATTACCCGTGCCCTTGAACTCCTCGAAGATGACCTCGTCCATACGCGAGCCCGTGTCTACAAGGGCCGTTGCTATGATGGTAAGGCTCCCGCCCTCTTCGATGTTTCTCGCGGCCCCGAAGAACCTCTTGGGCTTATGGAGGGCGTTTGAATCCACGCCGCCGGAGAGGACCTTTCCGCTCGGCGGGACAACGGTGTTATATGCCCTGGCAAGACGCGTAATGGAGTCAAGGAGTATGACGACGTCTTTTTGATGCTCTACAAGCCTCTTTGCCTTTTCTATAACCATCTCCGAGACCTGCACGTGACGCTGAGCCGGCTCGTCAAAGGTACTGCTTATGACCTCTCCGACTACGGAACGCGCCATATCCGTTACCTCTTCGGGGCGCTCGTCTATGAGGAGGACAAGGAGGACTACATCGGGATGGTTGGCCGTAATGGAGTTGGCTATCTTCTGCAGGAGCATGGTCTTGCCTGCCCTCGGAGGCGAGACGATAAGGGCCCTCTGCCCCTTTCCAAGGGGGGTGAACATATCCATTATCCTCATGGAGAGGCTTGGTTTGGACTTTGTCTCAAGGTGAAGTTTTTCTTCGGGGTACAGGGGGGTCAGGTTATCAAAGAGTATCTTGTCTCTTGCTATCTCCGGGTCCTCATAGTTTATATGCTCAACCTTGAGGAGGGCAAAGTACCTCTCCCCCTCTTTGGGGGGCCGAATCTGCCCTGATACGATATCTCCTGTACGTAGGTTAAAGCGTCTTATCTGAGAGGGTGAGACGTATATGTCATCAGGGCCGGGAAGATAATTATAATCAGGCGCCCGGAGAAAGCCGAAACCATCGGGAAGTGTCTCAAGGACGCCTTCGCCGAAGATAAGCCCGTTCTTCTCGGACTGGTTCTGCAGGAGCGCGAAAATAAGGTCCTGTTTTCTCATGCTTGATGCGCCGTCGATGTGATACTTTTTGGCGAGGCTGGTCAGTTCGTTAATCCTTTTTTCCTTAAGGTCTCTTAAATTCATGAACTACTCCTGTAAAGCAGATTGATAGACACAGACGCAAAACGCGCAAAGGCGCACGTTACGGTTTATGAAAAGATTTTTTATAAGATTGATGTCTTTAAGACTTAATTCCTCTGGGTTTAAGAACCGGATTTAAAACAGGACATGTGCGCAAATGTTGATTGTGCTATTGAAAGGTGTTCTGAGATTAGCACGCCTGCAATATTTTGTCAACCCATTTCTAAGATAAGACTTTTGTAGAGGGTGCGCACCTCGGCCAGAGTATCTTCGGGAGGGCCGTTATTGTCTATGAGGTAATGGGCGCGCCTTTTCTTCTCGGCAAGGGGCATCTGCGATGCCGCACGTGATAAGGCCCCGGCCTCATCAAGGCCGTCTCTCTTCATCAGCCTCTTTACCTGAACGGCCTCATCAGTAAAAACCACTATGATTTTATCCACATCCCCGGCGAGGCCGGCCTCAAAGAGCAGAGGAGCATCAAGGACAAGGACCTTACCCTCTGCGCTGAGGCGGAATTCCGATAAAGACTCTCTTATAGCCCTTATAATGGCCGGATGGGTAATGGCCGTAAGCTCCGCAAGACGGGCGTAATCAGAGAAGACTATGGCGCCGAGGGCCTTTCTGTCAATCGTCCCCTCAGAAGAGAGAATCTCTTGGCCGAAGGCGGCGACCGTGGCAGTAAACTCGGCGCGCCCCGGCGTCAAGACCTCCCGCGCGATAATATCGGCATCAACGACAATGGCTCCGAGACGGCTGAACTCTTTCGTCACGAGGCTCTTGCCCGTTGCCGGGCCGCCAGTGATGCCGAGGGTTATTTTTTTATCCATACCTTAAAATCCCGCAATAATTAAGAGTCAGCCCCATATAGCCGAGAACTCCGCCGCCACGCTACCTCATCATAATAAAACTCAGCTGTCTGCCTGTTACGCCGTCCCTTCTGTAAGAATAAAAGCCGCCTCCGCAAGAGGTGCATGGCCCGGGCGGGCTTATATGCGCAGGCTCAAGACCGCACCTCAGAAGCTCATCATAGACGGCCCTTCCAAGGTCGAGACGCAACGCGCCGCCGGGGTCATCAAGGCTGAAATAGGGCTTCGTCTCTTGCCCGCTCTCTTGGAATTCATGGATAAGGCCTTCCGAGACCTCATAACAGCAGGGGCCGATATGAGGCCCTATTGCGGCGTGTATATCAGCGGCGCGCGCGCCGAAGCCTTGACTCATAATGGATAAAGTCTCTCTTAAAACCCCGGCCACAAAACCGCGCCACCCCGCATGGGCTACGGCGATACAGCCCGCCTCGGCATCGTAGAAGAGCACCGGCACGCAATCGGCCGTAAGCACGCCTATTGCCAGCCCCTTTCGGGAGGTCACGATGGCGTCGCCCTCAGGCCTCTTACCGGCGGCCCAACCATCAAAATCATCACTACCCCCCATGACCACTACGTGCCTGCCGTGAACCTGCCTTACGGTAGCGACTCCCGTTGAGGGCAGATCAAAGACATGGGAAAGGCGTTTCATATTCGCCCTTATACTGGACGAGGCGTCTTCTCCGCCGAAGTTAAGTCCCTTGAATGGCGGTAGGCTGACTCCGCCCGCCGCAGTCATAAAGGCGTGTTCAAGGCCTTCCATGCCAGCTAAAACAGGGGCCCTTAAAAAACCCAGCCCCTCCCTTTCTACAGACTCAAGCGACAGTGGATTTGTCAATCTCATAGACCTCATCAAGGGCCTCTATAATATCGCTCATGTCCCTCGGAGGCGGGGCGCTGAACTCCAGCAACTCTCCGCTAAGGGGATGGGTGAAGGCGAGAAAACGCGCGTGAAGGCATTGACGCGAGACCTTTTTAAGTAAAGAAGCGACATGGGGCGGCAGGTTCGCCGGGGTGTCGCGCGAGCCGTCCCAGCCGTATAATCTGTCTCCGACTACGGGCCTTCCTATGGAGGCAAGGTGGACGCGTATCTGGTGCGTCCTCCCCGTCTCAGGCGTAAGCTCAAGAAGGCTGATGCCTCCGTAACGTCTCAATACGCTGAAGCGCGTCAGGGCCTTTCTCTTTTTTCTCGCCCTCGTGGATATCTTCTTTCTGTCCGAGGGGCTCCTGCCAAGGGATTTTGCTATCTCGCCTTCGTCTTCTTTCATGGGACCGCGCACAAGGGCCATGTATTTTCTTGTGGTGGAATGAAGGCTGAACTGCTCCGAGAGCCCCTTGTGGCTCGTATTATTCTTTGCCGCAATCATCACGCCCGATGTATCCATATCAAGGCGATGCACGATGCCGGGCCTATCGGGCCCGCCGTAGGTAGAGAGCGAGGCGGTGTGATTAAGGAGGGCGTTCACAAGGGTCCCGGAATGCCTCCCCGCGCCGGGATGCACGGCAAGGCCCGCCTGTTTGTTGACAACTATTATATCGTCGTCTTCAAAGAGTATATCAAGGGGTATGTCCTCTGCTGTAAGCTCCGAAGACCGGCTCTCGGGCAGTCTTATCTCAAGGGCATCCCGAAGACGAATCTTGTATGAAGGCTTTACCCTTTTGCCGTTAATCAGAGCTTTTCCACTTGTTATGGACTTCTGTACAGCCGACCTCGTAAGCCGCTCAAAACAGGCGCAGAGAAAGAGGTCAAGCCTCTCGCCGCTGACAATGCTTCCAAAGGCGAGACGCCTCCCGGAGTCCAAGTCATCGTCCATAAGCCCGCCTTTGTCAGAGACGAAGCTATCGGTCTGTAACGAGATTAAATTATCTTTTTTTGTATTCATAGGCAAAAACGGCGGAGAATAGAGGTGAGAGCGCGGCAAGACCCGGGGGACTCAAGGCGTATCCGGTCTTTCCTTTAGTATCTCATCTACGAGGACATCCCTGCCCTTCTCGGCATTTGCCCTTACAAGGGTCTCTACAAGAGAGGCGTCAGAATTTTTAAAAGCCTTTATGATATCGTTATGCTGCCTTACAGAGTCCTTCATCCTGCCCGGAAGGCTCAGCGCCGTAACCCTGAAACGCTCGAACTGCTGAACAAGGCTATGCACAAGGGCGCTAAGTTTATCATTGCCGCAGGCCTTGAGGAATGTATCGTGAAATTCGTTGTCAAGCCTGAAAAAGCCCTTTACATCATCCTTCTCTGCACACTTTTCCATTGCCGCGTTAAGCGCCTCAAGGCTCTTTATATCACGGGTACTCAGGGCCGCGCAGGCAGTCCTCGCGGCATATCCCTCAAGGAGGCTCTTTATTGCGTAAAACTCCACAACGTCCTTATCTGTTATGGGGCTTACGACTGCGCCCTTTCTCGGTATCAGGGAGATAAAGCCCTCTGTCTCAAGCTGTCTGAAGGCCTCTCTTATAGGGGTCCTGCTGATACCAAGGTTGGCGGCTATCTCCTGCTCGGGGACACGCTCGCCGGGCTTTAGCCTGCCGCTTACAACGGCGTCCTTGATGAACTCGACTATGCTTTCCCTGAGTGTCATGGGCTTTTCAACGGGGTAATCGAGGACTCTTATCTTTTCCATAGGGCCTGAAACGCCGCTCTTGGCGAGGTGCGGTAGATGTTTATCATAAAGCATGACGGGGGCTGAAAAAAATCACTCATAAGGGACGGAAGAATTATAGGACAAAAAGCGGTGGATTTTTTAAAAAAAACTATATAACCGCCTGAAAATAAGACTCTCGCAAACCAATGAAGGAAGACTGAAACAAGGGGTTAACCCCGCGAAAAGCCATAGTATTGTCAGAGACTAAACCTTCGGGACGATATATCTATGTATACAGTATACACTTGGTAAAGTCAAGGTCTTTTTGTATGCCATGGCGCGCCATCTGCCCTTTTTCTCTACCTGAGAACCGCCTTGAGGCCAAAAGAGGCGGGCGTTTTTTCTTGCTACCACCGGCGGCTGTGGTGTTTAATAATAAGAGGAGAAATATAGCGAATGGATAAAGGAAGCGAAAAGATACAGGTGCATGCGCCATACCCTCTGCTCAACGCAAGGTTTACAGAGATACTCGGACTCGGCATAAACCCCGAGGTATATATTGACGGCGCCGACCTTACCGGGCCAAGCAGGAAGTTTTTACGAAGAATCCGCGATGAATTCACGGCCCGGGGACTAAGGATTACTCAGCACGGCCCCTACCTCGGCCTAAACCCGGCGAGCCTTGATGAGCAGAGAAGGCGTTTTACCGTAAAAAAATACAGAGAGGCATTTTCAGCCGCCGAGGCCATGAGCTCAGCGGCCATAGTGCTTCACGCTGGCTACAACGAGAAGAGATACAAGGGAGACGTAGACCACTGGCTCGAAAGCGCCATGAAGACATGGCCGGAGTTTGTAAAGAGGGCCGAAGACTCGGGCATTATCATAGCCGCCGAGAATATCCTTGAGCGCGAACCCGCGCCGCTATTGAGACTTGTAGAGGAGATAAACTCACCGAACTTCAGACTCTGCATTGATTCGGGCCACCTTAATGTCTTTTCCGGGGCCCCTTTCGAGCTATGGTTCAAGACCCTTGGCCCATACATAGCAGAGTTGCACCTTCATGACAACAGCGGAAAGACCGACGAACACCTCCCTCTCGGCGAGGGCACAATAGACTTTACCGAATACTTTCTGCTCCTTAAAAAATACAACGTAAGGCCCATCTACACCATCGAGCCTCATAACGAGGAGGCTTTCCCAAAGGCCATCAAGGCGGCAAGGAGCTTCATATCACCTTAGGCGGACTAATCACAGCGCTCATTATCATCAATACCGCAGTTATAGGCGACTATCTTTATCTGCTCAAGGGTAATAAGCCCCTTGTGATTCATCTTCGTTATAAAGGGTATGAACTCGGCAATGCGTTCCTTTGTGTCCACTATTTCCACGACCATGGGAAGGTCTTCCGAGAGCATGAAGACCTTTGCCGTATGGAGCTTGCAGTGCGCGCCGTATCCCAATAGCCCCCGCAGGACCGTGGCACCCATAAGGCCCTGGTCTCTTGCGGCCTCGACAATGGCCTCGTAGACGGGTTTGCCCTCAAACCTTTGCTGTTCGCCGACAAAGACACGTAATAGATCAACATCACATGGTATCTCCATAAAGCCCCCTCTTTAATAATAAATCCCAAAGCCGCTCTGAGGTTCTCTGCGCCGGATCTTATAAGAGACGTCCCGCGGCGAGGCCGAATACAAGTACGATTATCCCCGTTACGTTCTGCAAGAGTAGGTTTCCAGCGGCCATGAGCCACTGACCGTCGCGCAGAAACTGCCCTGTCTCGAACATGAAGGTAGAGAACGTGGTAAAGGCGCCCATGAAACCGCCGAGGACTATAAGCCTCGTATGACCGCCTATGAGAAAACGCTCTTCCGAGAGACTCCAGACGAAACCAAAGAGAAAGGCCCCGAGGATATTAACGGTAAAGGTACCCCAGGGGAATTCACCGCCGTATACGCGCTGTACAAAACCGGCGAGCAGATACCTTGAGAGGGTTCCTCCCGCGCCGGCAAGGCAAAGCCAGAGTAGATCCATCACGCTCCTTTACTGAATATTACGCACATGCCTGAGAGGCCTTAATCTTACCTCAAATGGCAGTACAAAAGCAAAAAACTTTTACTCCATCACCGGTTGACTTCAAGAGGCCAATCATGCTAATTTGAATTGATATGAGATTGACCGCTTTGCCGGCCTTACACGCCGGCTTAAAGATAACCATAAGGAGACAGATAAATTGAACCCAACGGCATTAGGCGTTCACATAGGACTATGGTCTATGGTGGCGCACGCTGGCCCCATAGTTAAACTCGTGCTACTCGTCCTGCTCATCTTTTCCATCTTCTCCTGGGCCATTATCATCTACAAGCTCCTCGTCCTTAAGAAGATAGAGCAAGAGACGGCCCGCTTCTACGAGGTCTTCTGGGAAAAGAGACAGTTCTCCCATATAGCTTCCATGACAGGCTCATACAAACATACGCCCCTTGTGCCCATCTTTTCCGCTGTCTACAACGAGCTCTCGCAGATAATGAAGGACGCGGGAGGCGGGGCTCTCGGCGCCGGGCGGGACAAGATAGAGCGCATAGAGCGCATATTGAAAAAATCCAGCGCCGTTCAAAACACCAAGATGGAATACGCTGTCAGCTTTCTTGCCACGGCAGGCAACACCGCCCCCTTTATAGGCCTCTTCGGCACGGTATGGGGCATAATGAGCTCCTTTCAGGACATCGGCGCCAGCGGCGCCGCAAACCTCGCCGTAGTGGCCCCGGGTATATCCGAGGCCCTTGTGGCCACGGCCATGGGCCTTGTTGTAGCCATACCCGCCGTAGTCGGATATAACCACATCCTCTCCAAGATAAACCGCGTGGCCACGGAGATGGACAATTTTTCATCAGACCTCCTGAACATCGTGGAAAAACAGCTCTCCCGTTAAAGGGGCGGGTTTTAAGGCGAGCAGGCCGGGAGCTTTTAGGAAATTTATTGCAGACATCTGCTTTAAGGCGCTTTCATTTTAAAGAGGCATATTTTAAACAAGGGGGCCGCGGGCTTTTACGAAAATTCCTGCATGCCCGGGCCTAAGACGCCCTCATTACAGGCAAAGAATTTTCAGCAAGGGACATCCTTTATATAGAAAGACGCATATATTCCAGGGGATAGGGCTTCCCCCTTAAAAAGGTATTTTTTATGGCAATCAACTCCGGCGGACGCAGGGTACTCATGTCGCAGATAAACGTAACGCCCTTTGTGGACGTTATGCTTGTCCTGCTCATAATATTCATGGTGACGGCCCCCATGATGCAGTCCGGCATTGACGTAAATCTTCCGAAAGTCACCTCCAGCGCCGTCAACACAAAGGCAGAGCCCCTTATTGTCACCATAGACCGCAGACAGCGCACATATCTTGGCGATACCCGCCTAAGCTCAACGAGGCTCAGAAAAAAACTCCGCGCCATCAATAAAATGAAACCCGGAAGCATGGTCCTGCTGAAGGCCGACAGGAGAGTGCCTTACGGATATGTTGTAAAAATCATATCCCAGATACGCGGCTCAGGCATTACAAAGATAGGCATGATAACAGAATCGGCCTCTAAAAAGAGATGAGTCCGCTAAAGGGCCGGCACGAATGCGGGACAGGCCCCCTGAGACAACATTTCCCTAACCCTCTCACGGGTTTTTAGAATAACAGATGGAGAAACTTTTCGGCCATACCCCAAAGATCTTCAAAAAGATACTCTATCTTTCCATAGCGGCGCATATTATCGTTATAGCGGCGCTACTCATATACATGGGCGGCAAAAGACGTGTCTTCTTCAGCCCCGTCTACACAGTAAGCCTTGTAGAGGGGAAAAAAAGGCCCGCAAGGTCAAGGCGGAGAAGAAAAAAGCCCGGGAGGAGCCATCTCCACGTATCCAAAAAGAAAAAGATCGTAAAGAAACATCGCATAAAGAAAAAGGCAATTAAAAAGGCCGTAATCGTAAAAAAGAAAAAGGCCGTAAAAAAGACAGTAAAGCACACAAAGGCCATTGAAAAAGACCTCTCAAAGGCCATAAGCACTATCCGCAGGAAGGTTCGACTTAAAGAGGAAGAAAAAATCATAGCCTCTAAGATAGAGGCCATAAAAAAAGAGCAGGAGGCCGAGGAACTCGCCCGGCGCCTTGAGAAGATACGGGGCTCCATAAAGGCGGCTCCGGCTAAGAAAACAGCTCCCATGCCCGCTGTCACATCAAGCGGCATAAGCAAAGAGAGCCTCCAGCTCAAACACAAGGCATACTTCTCTCTCATAAGGGACCGCGTACAGGAGAACTGGATATACCCTGAGACCCTTGAGAACGAAAAGGTCTCCGTAATCGTATCCATACGCATAGGCCGTAAGGGCGAACTACTAAAGAGCTGGGTGGAGCAGGGCTCCGGGAACAGACAATTTGACGATTCTCTCCTTAAGGCCGTGCAGAAGGCCGCGCCTTTTCCTCCGCTACCCGAGGACTTCACTGAAGATGTTCTCGAAACGGGCCTGCGCTTCTGTCCGCGATGTGAGTAATATATGAAAAAAATTTTAATCTGCGCCTTCATGGCCCTATCCCTATTCGCTGGCGTCTTGCCCGCCCATGCCAAGGTCTATATAGACCTCGCGGCCCCTTCCATAAAGAAGCTCCCTATTGCCATACAGGAGTTCAAATTTCTGGGTCCCGACCCCTTCTCTGACCAGGAGAGAAAAAATATCATGGAGACGGGCGAGACCATATTAAAGACCATTAAGGAAGACATGAATTTTTCAGGCGTCTTCAAGGTCCTCGATAATGACGCCTTTCTTGAAGAGCCGGAAGAGGCTGGTTTTGACATGGATAAAATAGGCTTCAAGGACTGGCGCATGATAGGCGCAGACGCCCTTGTGGAGGGCAGGTTCAGGTTTATCGAACACAGGCTCGTCGTAGAGGTACGCCTCTACGACAGCGTAAGGCAGACCATCATAATGAGCAAACGCTTCATAGGCAATCCCAATCGCCCGGAGCGTATCGCGCACTTTATCTCAGACCGCATCTACAGGGAGATAACGGGCAGAAAGGGTATTTTCACTACAAAGATGCTCTTTGTCTCGAAGAAAACGGGCAATAAAGAGATCTACCTCTCTGATTATGACGGAAGACACAGGGTTCGGCTTACGGCCAATAAATCGATAAACCTCTCTCCCAGGTGGTCTCCCGACGGGGCCAAAATGATATACACATCCTACAAAAGGGGTTATCCATACCTCTTTATATTCGATATGAAAACAGGTCATGACGAGATTCTTTCCAGTAAGCACGGCATAAATATAGGAGCCAGATTCTCGCCTGACGGGACCAAAATAGCCCTGACCCTGAGCACAAAGACAGGCCCCGATCTCTTTCTCCTTAAACTCGGCGGCGGCGGATACGAGCGCCTTACCACAAACTACGGTATAGACGTCTCTCCAACATGGTCGCCTGATGGGACAAAGTTGGCCTTTGTCTCAGATAGAAGTGGAAATCCCCATATATTTGTGTTAGACTTGCGAACCAACAAGACCAGACGCCTGACCTATGGCGGCAGATATAACGCAAGCCCCGTATGGTCGCCTGACGGCACAAAAATAGCCTATGCCCGCGCGGACCGCGGCGGATTTAATATCTGGGTAGTAAACGCTAAAGGCGGAGCCCAGACACAGCTTACCTATGAGGGCAATAATAAATCCCCCTCATGGTCTCCCGACGGCAGGTTCATCGCATTTACCCGCAGCTCCGGGGGCAGAGGCGCACTCTACGTCATGGGCGCCGATGGTCTGGGACTTAGAAAGATATCAACAGGCGGCGGAGACATCAGCGCACCGTCGTGGTCGCCTTTTCTGCATTAGCCTGTAAGGCTACATACATTAAAAAAAACTCTCACTTAATAACGTATCAAGGAGGCATCAATGAAAAAGTTTCTCAGATTCCTGCCGCTCTTAATTCTCTGTCTTTCCCTTGCCGCCTGCGCCGGAAAGACAACCATCAGAGAAGACTCATCTACGGCCTCTCATAAAGGCGCCGGCGGGGCCACCGTAGTCCCGGAAGAGGGTGCGGGAGTAGGCGAGTCCGGCGTTAATGAATCTGATATCAACAGTCCCGGCAGTAAATACCGCGAGGCCTTTACCTCCGAGGAAGAAAGAAACGCGGCAACAGATGCGGCACTGAAGGCAGGACTCAAGACCGTACACTTCGACTTTGACAGATACACCATAAAAGAAAATGACATAGCCATACTAAAAAGCGATGCCCAGTGGCTTAAAGACCACCCCCGCATTGCCGTACGCATTGAGGGACACGCCGATGAGCGCGGCGAGACCGAGTATAATCTGGCTCTCGGCGAAAAGAGGGCCATGAGCGTAAAACACTACCTCGAGTCCCTTGGCGTTTCGGGCAATAGGCTCTCTATCATAAGCTACGGCGAAGAAGACCCTGTTGACCCTGCGCACAACGAAGAGGCCTGGGCCAAAAACAGAAGGGCTGAATTCGAAAAACTGAAATAAATTCACTATCTTACGAGGTTTATGGCCTATGAAAACTTTTATGGAGACCCTCGGCAAGAATAGAGTTCGCGGCATTATAGCGTCCTTCGCCCTTCTCGCCCTCATCTACGGATGCGGCCCGGGGTTTCCCATTGTCACAGAGGAGCAGCAAGACCTTATTGACAAAGTGGACCATACCTCAAAAAAGACACAGGATCTTGAGACCCGTCTCACGACACTTGAGGGCCGCGGCGCAGACAAGGCCGGTATGGAAGAGCTGAAGCTCCGCCTCGCCGAGACGACAAAGGCCGTCGAAGACATGGGTAGAGAGTTTTCCTTTATTCGCGGCAGTATCGAGGAATCAGGCAACGCCATAGCCCAATCAAGAAGCGAGATATCCTCTCTGGAAGAAAACGCCCGTGGGCTGAATGAACGGCTCAGGGCCCTTGAGGCCGCCTCCACAAAAAACATCACGGACCTCTCAACCTTAAAAGAATCGATAAAAACCGCTAATACGCAGATAGCCGCTCTTGCGACCGAGCTATCAGCCCTAAAGGATACCCTTAGCAGGCCTGCGGATATGAACGCCCTCGCACCAAAAGATGGCAGTGCGGAAGTTACTGCCCCTGTTGCGGAAAAGGTTGAAAAACCACTCACCAAAACATCAGAGACTTCCGAAAAGCCTTTAAAAAAAGGGGACCCTGAGGCCCTGTATTTCAAGGGTTTCAAGCTCACCAAGGACAAGGAGCTTGATAAGGCCACAGAGGTCTTCAAGCGTTTTCTGAGCCTCTACCCCAGAAACAAACTCGCCGACCATGCCAGATACTGGCTCGGTGAGATTTACTACTCAAAGGGCAATTGGGAGCGTGCCATACTCGAATTCGACAGGGTAATAAAAGAATATCCCGGAGGAGACAAGGTCCCTGCGGCCATCCTGAAAGAGGCTTTTTCCTTTGACAGGCTGGGCTCACAAAAAGAAGCACGACTTCTGCTTGAGAGGCTTATACAAAAATATCCGCAGAGCATAGAGGCAAAGATGGCACAAAAGCGCCTCGAAGAACTGAAAAAATAGCGTCAATGCGTCCTCCCTCCCCGCTGTCTTAACGCTCCGGCAGTACTCGATGCAGGCCTATTAACTCCCAGGCATACCCGCACGCCCCGTATCTCGTGCCTCAGGCAAGACGCTTCACTGCAGAATAAAAAAGTGTCTCTCCAATCGCTTTATGCGCTCTGCAGGCCTGGACGTAACCCCTTTTGTCTTCGCCATCTTTAAGGGCTAAAACCACTCTCGATGCTCTTCGCCGCCCTGCGCCCCTCGGTAAAAACAATAAAATCAACTTTAACCTTTTTTTTTCTCTCTTTGGAACAAAAGTCATGGTTACACCCACCGTCTTTTGATATAAAATAATGCTATAGGTTGAATAACCATGAATCACTCTGTATCACTAAAAAAATGTTCCGGTTACACTTCGCTTGAGGTATACAACAGCGTCAGGGATGCCATCGGGCTCCTCGGCGGAATGGATTGCTTTGTCTCCAGAGGCGAGCGTATACTCCTTAAACCGAATCTGCTCACGGCAAAGCCTGTGGACTCCGCGGTTACAACGCACCCCGAAGTGGTTCGCGCCCTTATAAGGCTCGTAAAAGAGGCCGGCGCCACACCCTTTGTAGGCGACAGCCCCGCCATAGGAAAGCCGGGGAAGGTTGCCGAGAGGTGCGGAATCATGGAGGTATGCGCTGAAGAAGGCGTTGAATTTATCGGCTTTGACTCTGCCGTGGATGTAGATAACCCGGAAGGCCATGTGTTCAAGCGCCTCGAAGTGGCGCGCGCCGTCATGGAGGCAGATGGTATAATCAACCTGCCCAAGCTCAAGACCCACGCCCAGATGCTCCTTACCATGGGCGTAAAGAACGTCTTCGGCTGTGTCCCTGGAAAAAGAAAACCTCAGTGGCACCTCAGCGCAGGCGCGGACGCACTTTATTTTGCCGATATGATGCTTGACCTCTATCTCTTTGTAAGGCCGAGGCTTACGGTGATTGACGCCGTTGTAGCCATGGAGGGAAACGGCCCTGCAAGCGGAGACCCGAGGGCCATCGGCCTTATCGCCGCATCTAATGAGGCCATTACCCTTGACGCGATATGCGCCCATCTCCTCGCTGTGCCGGCAAGAGACGTTCCTATCCTTACTGCCGCCAAAAACAGAGGCCTCGCCGAGGCAGAATTCGAAAATGCCGAGATCCTCGGAGATGATATGTCCCTCTTCAGAGTGGGAGACTTCAAACTGCCGCCCCTTGTGCATACGCGCTTTACCGAGGGACTCCCGTATTTTATCGGCTCAAGGCTCAGAAAATCCCTTACTGTGCGGCCTCACATCGTCGAGTCAAAATGCACGCACTGCGACCTATGCGTCGGCGTATGCCCTGCGCGTATCATGAAAAGCTCAAAAAAAATAAAAATCGATTACGACCAGTGCATCAGGTGTTTTTGCTGTCAGGAGATGTGTCCCAACGAGGCCATAACAGCAAAGGCCGGATGGCTGAAAAAGATAATACCGGGGCTGTAGCAAAGTCCTTCAAGAGGCGCGCTACAGGCCTCTTTAACGAATTTACGGGAGTAAACCTTGTCCCTGTTCAGGCCTCGCAAGAAGACCCTTTTAAGCATCGCCCTCATCTTCCTCGTCATTACGATCTCAGGCGGCTTTTATCTATGGCGCGTCCCCCTTGACATGAATCAATATAAGGGCCGTATAATCGCAGAGTGCGAAGACATCACAGGCGCCACTGTAACTACGGGAAAGGCCACTCTCCGTATCCTTCCATCGCCCTACATAGAAGTCGATGACGTCCGACTGAGTTCGCCCAAAGGCGAGATCCTAATGGCAGACCAGATGAAGCTCCATGTATCTGTAATGCCCTTTTTTTTAAAAAAGATAATTATCAGGGAGATGACCGTGGAGGGCTGGGCCCTCCATGTGCGAAGAGAGAGTGATGGTTACATGGCACTGCGCAATATATACGAGAGAATAATAAAGAGAAAGCACATAGTAAGCGTTAAATTTATGAGGCTTGAAGATGGACGGCTCTTCATTGATGACAACCTCGGCAACAGAGACCTCCATCTGAAGGCCGGGTTATACAAGGGACAGATAGAGACAGAGGGCGGAACCCTGAGGTTCCGGGCAGACCTCGCTGTTGCCGGCGGTACAAACATCTACACACAGGGAGCAATAGAAAAAATTGCAGGTAAAATCAACATACGAGGCCGCGGCGTCATAGAGGACCTTGATCTTTCCAGGCTCTCACCCTATGTAAAAAGACCGGTCATGAAAGGGTCTGTCTCCGGAGATATTGCTTTCGCCTATGGAAAGGCATTGACTATCAACGGTCCCGTGAACTACAAGGACGTTACCATAAGCGATGCTTCTCTCGCGCCTGCGCCCCTGCACTCGCCATCGGGCAAGGCCACTATCGCCTTGAAGCTCCAAGACAATAACCTATCTTTTAAAGTCGGCAATGCCTCAGTATTCATGGATGATTTTGCCATCAAAGGCTCTATGGCATTAAAAGGGGAGCCTTCAAAAACCGATGACCTTGGGCTTAAGCTTAATATAACGACAACGGCCATACCGATAAAAGAAGTAAAATCCCTTGTCCTTGACAAACTCTTCAATAACGGCTCCATCGCTTGGATAAATGAGCTGACCCCCCTTGGCGGAGGTATCTCGGTAAAGGGCCTCAGCCTTAATACCACCATCAAGGAACTCCGCGGGGCCGAGGCCTTCTCGCGGCCGGGTGCCTTGCGCATGGAGGCCTTTCTTGAGGAATTGAATTTTCGCCACCGCATTCTCGGTATTGAAGAGATAAAAGGCCTTAACGGCAAGGTACTCCTTGGAGACGACTCCATTGATTTTCAAGGTCTCTCCGCGTCCATAGGCCCGGGATTCATAAAGAAACTCTCCTACAAGATGGACAATCTTCTCTCCCGCCGCAAACCTGCCTCATACGAGCTTTCGCTCCTCGGACACATGGACGCCGGCAGGGCCATAGCCCTGACCATCAGGGTTTTCAGGGATAGCGGAGAGTCCGTAAAAAAACAGCTACGCCTCATATCCGCCACAGGCGATACGCGCATAAAGTTCGGCCTCAGGGGGAAGATAGACGTAAAGGACAGCACGTGGTTTTCCATAAACCTCGGCCTTAAGGGCGCCACATTCCGCTATGAGGGTTTTCCCCTCTCCTTCACCTCCGTGGACGGAAATATAGACATAGATAACCACCGCTTTACCTTCACGGACCTGAATTTAAGCGACAGCGCGAACTCCGGGATAAAGGTCGGGGGCTATGTAAAGGACTATACAGATACGAACCCCGACTTTCATCTTAAGACCAGCGGCGTAATTTACGGCGGCACACTCTCTGCCTTTACATCGGGAACGGCCCTTAAGGACATAGTTCTAAATGATACCCTCTCCTTCAGCTCTACTCTATCGGGCGCAAGGAACTCCCTCAAGATACGGGCCGATATAGACCTTGACGCCGCGGAGCTTGAGTACAAAAAACTAATAAAAAAAACTGCCTCCATTCCCCTCTCCATAGGCGGAGAGCTTCTCCTTACTAAAAACGCGGTAAAAATAACAAGGGCCACCATCAAAACCAGGTCAAGTACCCTTGAAGTGAAGGGACGCTTCACAGGGGAACGTAAAAAGGGACGCAAGACAACAGGCCCGTACAGCCTCTTTATAAACGCCAAAAAACTACGATTATATGATCTCGCCGATATAACTCCGCTTATCACAAAGAGGGCGGATACGGCGGGACTCCTTAACATTATCCTCAAGACATCAAAAGTCAGGGGCGCAAAGAAGGCAAAATACAGCGGACTCATCTCCATAAACAAAGGCTCTTTTGCGACTCCGCTTACAGAAGAGCCATTCAAGGCCCTTGATCTCTTTCTCGATTTTGAAGGCGACAAGGCAAAGCTCCGCTGTCCGGACATTAAAATAGGTAATAGCGACCTCCACGGCTCCGTGGATATAAGCTCCATAGCCGGAAGGGTCATAAAGTTCAGCCTCTTCTCCACAAAACTTGATACCTCGGATATCTGGGGCCATGACGCAGGCGCCGCGGCAGAGTGGCGAAAAAAAATAAGCGAGGCGGGATTAGGGAAAAGGTATGGCAAGACCCGCTCCGCCGTACCCATCACCGGCTCTGGCAAGATAAGCGTAAAAAAAGGCATCGTGCATGGAGAGGAAGTTAAAGACTTAAAGGCTGTCATCCTATTGGACTCAAAGTCCATAGCAATCAATCCCATCGTATTTATTACAAAGGGCGGCACAGTAAGCGGCAAGGGCCTGCTTTACAGAAAGGACAAAAACCCCCGTCTTTTTGAGGGTTCAGCCACACTTACGGGCATTCACCTTAAAGAACTTCTAAAAATGCTCGGCGCAAAAAAAGACATACTGACAGGCAGTCTTAACGGAAATGTTGAGATAAGTTGCAAACGAGGCCGCACCCCATTTGCCCGTTGTCTTAACGGAAAGTTTTTTTTAAAGGCAGAGAGAGGTCGGATGTGGAAATTTCGCGTCCTCAGCAAGATTTTTGCCATAGTTAATATAATCTCCATTGACGAGCTATTTAAAAAGGGTATGCCTTACAGGACATTGGAAGGCGACTTTGTCATCAAAGACGGGGTTGTCTCAACAGACGACCTTCTCTTTAGCGGCAATTCCCTGCGCATGTCCACTGTCATGGACGTAGATGGCGCAGATGGCACAATAGACGCCACCCTCGGCGTTCATCCCTTTGTCACCATAGACAAAGTTGTCACCACCATACCGCTCTTAGGCTGGATAATCGGGGGCGAGGAGAAAAGCTCCGTAAGCTTCTATTACTCCATAAAAGGACCTCTAAAAAAACCTGTCGTAAAACCAGCGCGGATAGAAAACATCAAGAAAGGGATACTCAACAAGATGGAGCGGCTTATCACGTCGCCCATTAAGATAATCCAGGAAAGCTCAAAGATGCTCAAACATAAGGACAAAAAAGGTAACGGCCATGAATGACAAATGCGAAAACTCCTTTCACGACATGCCTGGTTTTTGGAATAGACTGAAGGCGAGGTGGTACAAAAAAGGGCTCCTGAACTCAACCTTTCCCTCAACAGTAGCGCCCTTTATCCTCGCTCACTGCGAGGGCGCGAAGACATTCTTAGACGTAGGCGCAGGATGCGGAAGCCTTGCCATACCCATAGCGATGGCAGGCAAAGACGTAACAGCCCTTGACCCGTCTAAGGGTATGCTGGCCATACTGAACGAAGATATAAAAAAAGAGGGGATTACTAACCTGAAGACTGTTTTGGCCCCATGGAAGGCCTCTGCTGTTGAACCCGTTGATGTAATAATATGCGCA
Organism: uncultured Thermodesulfobacteriota bacterium; assembly: GCA_964474975.1. Lineage (GTDB taxonomy): Bacteria > Desulfobacterota > GWC2-55-46 > GWC2-55-46 > JADFVP01 > JAJRZX01. Next base: position 1,111 of record CAYYUX010000022.1, on the reverse strand, counting down.
AACGTGCCGGGGCTCCTGAAGGGCTCCGTGGATTTTATAAAGGAGGCCGAGAAGGCGGCGAAGATGAAAATATTTCTCATCGAGAGCGCCGACCCGCAGACCGACAAATTCTACTATAAAGAGCTCTACCCCCTTATATTCAACAAACCCTTCGGCCCGAAGAGGGACTACATCGCCACCTACAATGCCCTTCACGAGCTTGGCATCTTCGCCAACGTTCGCATAGTGGAGTATGACTTTGACCAGCCCTTCGAATCCATGGACGAAGCCCTTGAGTTCTGGAAGGAACACATGTGCATAGTAACAGCAGAGCATGACAAAACGCTCCGTGATTTTCTAAATAAAAAACTCGTTGAGGTTGATGGCGGGCTTGTATCGAAGATACATAAAAAATCGGCCATTATGTGGTGGACGCCCCGCGACAAATGAAGGCAAAGCCTACTGAGCATAAAATCGTCGAGTCTTTTATTCTCATAACCATACTGTTTAATTATCAGGAACCCGGGTACGGACAGTTATCAAGTTAATATACCATTACAAAAATCAGGAGGTAATTCCAATGAGTCTACTAAAAAAAACATTTTCTGCCCTTTTACTTATAGCTCTCTGCCTCACAAGTTCAAGGGCCATGGCCGATGACTCACTTGCCCATACCATAAAAAGCGCCCTCTACGGAGGCGCCCTCGGCGGGCTTGTCGCCGGCGCGGTAATCCTTATAGCAGACAACCCCAGTAATAATCTCGGGTATATACCCACGGGCATAGGCGCAGGCATACTCCTCGGCACGGCCTACGGAATAGCCACGAGCAATGTGGTGCATGACCGGGCCTTCGGCGAGCTTAAAGGCGGCAAGTTCAACCTCAACGTCCCCACAATAAAAAGCTCATCTACATTCGACAAAAAAACAGATACTTATGAGATGGTAGAATCCGTTGACCTTCTCAAAGTCCATTTTTAGGCTTAGCGCGAGGAAGGCTGGTTGCCGTAGAAACCTGCGATGGATGAATGGGAGGGAAGTGGCCCTTGTTTGTCTTATTCTTTTGATGGGTTACGCTTCGCTTCACCCATCCTTGTATATTGAAATACACCTGAACGATGCTATCATAGTTCA
>CAYYUX010000021.1:0-21106 GCA_964474975.1 uncultured Thermodesulfobacteriota bacterium | reverse complement strand
CCCTTTTATAATTGACGCGGTTGTGACACTGCTCGCATAGCGTTACGGCATGAAGTCCGATAAGGGGAAACCTTGTAATATCGTGGTCAAATACAACGTCTTTTCCCCAGCCCTTCTGATTGTGGCAAGACTTGCAGTCTCTACCTTCCCGGCCCCTGTGAATATCGTCTTTACCGTGGCAGGCTAAACAGGCGCGGGCCTTTTTCACCCCGTAGGCCCGGCCCCTGTGGCACTTTATGCAGGCAACCTTGCGGTGCTTGTCTCTCAGCGGGAATTTTGTCTTCTCGTGATCAAAACTGAACTTGCCCCACCTTCTCGGGCTATGACAGGACTTACATTTTTTACCGTAGCGCCCCTTGTGTTCGTCATCGTCCTTATGACAGCCGTAGCAGGTCTTCTTTATTTTCTCCTTATAGAAGTTGCCCTTGTGGCAGGCATGGCAATCTACTTTTTTATGTCTGAACTTCAGGGAAAACTTCGTTTTCTCGTGGTCAAAATGAAACTTCTTCCAGTCATCGGGTTTATGGCAGTCCTTGCATTTTTTGCCGTATCCCTTGTTATGCACGTCGTTAATGACATGACAGGTATAACAATCAAGGGGAGTTTTCTTATATCGTCCCCCGGGATGACAGGCCTCGCAGGAGACCTTTTTGTGTTTGAACCTCAGTTTAAAATCTGTCTTTTTATGGTCAAAACGCGCCTTTGTCCAGCCCCTTGAGTTATGGCATTTGGCGCAGTCCTTGCCGAGTCTGCCCTTGTGCGTATCGTCTTTATCGTGGCAGGCCCTGCACTTATGAGGGGCCTCGCGGAGTTTTTTCTTTTTTTTGTGGCACTTGGCGCATTTAACTCCCCTGTGTCCGCCCTTCAGGGTAAAATCCGTCTTCCTGTGGTCAAAGGTCTCGCCGTTAAAGATAACGGGCTTGTATGCCCGGCCCTTGTGTTCCCTGTGGCAATGGCGGCACTCAATGGTCTTGGCCTTTTTGTCTTTGCCGTGAAAGCCGCGCCCCTTTTTTACATCAAAAGCGACCTTTTTGTGGCAATCGAGGCAGAGGCTCTTTTGAGAGCCCTTGCTGAATGAGCGGTGGCACTTAGCGCACTCGTTCTCGTACTTCGCATGCCCGCTGATAACCTTGCCCGGCATGAAGAGGCTCTTGAGGGACTTTGCCCCGGCGTCTTTATCTACCCCCATTGTTAACACAAGGGCCAGAGACATCAATATGACTTTAAGCACAATCCGCAACATTCACTGCTCACCATTAAACACCCGACCGCAAGCAGCGGGGCGTAATAATAAGATTAAAATAGGCCTATTCCCGGTCAGGCGGGCAATGACTGCCCCGCAAAGTAATATCAAAACATGTGTACCGCTATTACATGGATTATAGCGGTAAGCACGAGCATCAGAAAGAGCGGCAGGTGTAGGATATGCCATAGGGAAAAAAGCCTCTCATATACCTTAAAGCGCGCTATGGCCATGGCCGCAGAGATATGGCTGGATATATAACGATGAGTGGCCATGGTATGGGCCTTGCGCTCTGCCGCAGACCATTGGTTTCGCAGGGCCGCCACGCGCAGGGTGCGCCGAAGGCCGATAGCAAGGACAAGGCGGAGGTGCAGGGCTCCTAAAAATGAGCGCGCAAGCCAGAAGAGACTTCCGCAAAAAGAGTAATGGGGCCTCACGGCCAACTCGTCAAAATCCTTTATCCTCTTCTGAAGCGCAGGCGCGTAATCGAGGATATACCGCATTACATTCGCTTTATCATCAAAATCCTTCCGTAGCTCATTAAGGGTCATCTCCTTGCCGTAAAGCCCGTAGTGTATCTTTGCGTATATATACCTGCCCACAAGTCCGCTCCCTGCCACAAGGAGCATGGCTACCATGGCAACGGAGCTGTTGAGAGAGCCTAAGGCAAAATTGGCGTGAAAGAGTATAAGGGCCGGCCCTACCAGCCCAAGTATCATATGCGCCCGGAACCATTGCTTAACAGGCCCCATGCGCCGCATCCACCGCGCCGTCTTTCTAAGGGGATAGAGGATTAGAAGGAGCATCATGGCCCCGCCAACTATTCCGATAATATAGCCCGTACCCTCCTTTGCCGTTATAATCTCCTCTCCGCTGTAAAACCACCCTGCAAGGAGGACAATGGCAAGCAGAGAATAAGAGATGAGTGTTAAAAGAGGCAGTTTACGGCGCGGGGCCTGGAGGTCGCACTTCGGGCCCTCCGCCACAGGTGCCGCTCTTGCCGCAGAGTCCTTCTTTTCCATGGCAATGGGTTTCGCAGACTCATCTTTTACCAGTTTTTCCCTCTTGCGCTCGGCGGGTTTAAGCGCGCTCCCTGCCCCGGACTTCGAGGCAGGACGACCAGCCCTATGATGCTCCCCGGAGGTGCAAGGCCTTTTCGGGGCCGCGTGGAGAGGCGATTCTTCCGCCCCCTGAGGCACTGCGGCCCCTTCGGGCTCAGAGGCCGGGGCAACGGAGAAAACCCTTTGAGAAACTGTATTGAGAGCTTCTTCTTTTGCCTCAGTGTCTATATGAAATCCTGCCGGCGCAGTCTCTGCGACGGGCCGTGGAGACGGCATTGCCGGCAGACCCATATCAAGCCCTTCTCTGGCCTCGCGGAGGTTAATGGGCCCCTCACGGGAGCCACTGTTCTCTTCAAGTATAAGCGCCATTTTCAAGGCGCTTTCTCTGTCCCTTGAGGCAGACTCTGCCTCTGCGGAGCCAATCTTGGACGCCTTTAAAGATTTCGACGACAAGACCTCCTGCCCCTCCAAAACCACTTGTGTATTATCCATATCAATACCTCTTTCAGCTATTGAGGCGATTAGAATATACTGCCTAACCAGCCCTTTTTGCCTTTATAGCCCTGAAGGACCTTCATTACCTCGGCATTTCCCTCGGCCACCGTGGCCGCGCGTTCACGTTTCTTGTTTTTTATCCTTACGTCGGCCCCTGCGTCGAGGAGGGCCTTTACGATTCCGGCGTGGCCTGCCGAGGCCGCCAATATAAGGGCTGTATCGCCGTTTTCGTTCTGAGTATCAAGATTAACCTTGTTTTTTATAAAAAACCTCACCGCGTCCTCAGCCCCTGCCGAGGCCGATAGCATAAGAGGAGTATTGCCGGATTTTGTCTTAACATACATGGGGGCTCCGCCACGTACAAGGGAACGGATTATCTCCATGTTACCGCCCTTCGCGGCAAGGATAAGCACGCCCTGCGCCCCGGGATAGCTGAGGGAGACATCGGCGCCATTGCTCAGAAGCTCCCGCACCGCGCCTGCGCGATCTGCGGCAACGGCATACCAGAGGGCCGTAAGGCCACGGCGGTCTTTTTTATTGACTCTGGCGCCGCCTCTGATAAGGGCCGGGATTGTCCTCTCAAGGCCCTTGCGCCCGGCAAGGGCCAGGGGCGTCATGCCGCCTTTTACCGTAAAATCAAGATCCGCGCCCGCCGATATAAGTGCCAAGGCCGCGCCTTCTTTCCCCGCCCTGATGGCATAGGTTAAGGCGCTGTCTCCATCTCCATTTTTTCCCATACGGGCGTTTACAGAGGCTCCGGCCTTCAGAAGCCTCTTCATGATTTGCACCCGGCCCCTCTCGGCTGTCAGCATGAGGGCCGTCTTTACCTTCACAGGTCCATGACCTTGAGTGGCACCTCGGTCAAGGAGCATGGCAACAATATCCTCGTGGCCCTGCCACGCGGCCCTCGCCAGCGCCGTGTAGCCGTGGGGGCCGTGTTTGTTTATATCTATATCGTGGCCGAGGAGCTTCTCTGCCACATTGGTCTGACCACGCCATGCCGATATCATAAGGGGAGTCCATCCCTCGTAGGGGGAGCCTTTTTTCATGGAGGCCTCACGGCTTGACTTCTCAAGAAGGGCGATATTGGCCCTTGGACGGCTCTTTGAAGGCCTTTGCTCCTTTGCCCCTCTTGATACAAGAAAGGCCATGATTTTTTTTTGTTCTTTTGCCGCCCCTTCGTCCCTTGCAAGCATAAGGGCGGTCTTGCCTTTTTTATTCTTTGCGTTTACATGGGCCTTACCCTCTACAAGGGCCTTTACCGCAGGTAGCTGTCCCTTCTCGGCGGCCAACAAAAGCGGCGTATTGCCGTTCCTGTCACGCGCCTCTGTCCGCGCTCCCGCACTGAGCAAAATCCTTACCGATGACGCGTTGCCCACTCTCGCCGCCATTATCAGGGCGTTGTCACCATAGCGGTCCACGGCCCCCACATCGGCCTTATTCTTAATTAGCAGTCTTAAGATCTCGGAGCGGTCTTTGTCTGCCCCTGAGGCTATCATAAGGGCCGTCCTGCCGTATTTGTCACGGCCGTCTACGCGCACGCCCGAGGATAAAAGAGAGCGGACCTTACCTGTCTCACCCTTATCAACGGCCCAGCGGAGCAGTTTCTCCTTGGCGGGGTCCGGCCTACCTGAATACCTTATCCCCGGCAGAGGCAGTCTCTTTGCCTTTGCCACGGCCACACGCTCCAAGGCCGGGGCAAAGCCCTTTTCGGCCGCCGCCTTGAACCACTGCAGGGCCTTATCTTCGTCGGCCTTCACGCCGATGCCGCTCTCGTACATAATGGCAAGGTTAAACTCCGCCTTCACATAGCCCTTGCGGGCGGCCTTGTACATGAGACCAAAAGCAACGGATTCATTTTTTTCCACACCTCTGCCAGAGCGGTACAGCCCGGCAAGCATATACATAGCCTCGGCGCTCCCATTACGGGCAAGGGGCCTTAAGATGGCCGCCGTCTTTTTATAATCACGGACGCGGGCGGAGGCCCGGGCCTGCTCCATACTGCCGGCCTCTGCCGCGCAGTAAGTCAAAAAAACAAAAAGGCAGGCTAAAAGCGCCGCCTCTCTCAGGACGCGGGAATCTCGCCGCCATGCCCTGACCTTCATGATTCCTTCATTAAGGAGTCCCAAACTTTGTCTCAACGCTTATACCCGCTTTTTTCAAAAATGCCGTGGGCAGTATGCCTCCGGCGCTGATAATGACGGCGTCGTTCTCCATCTCAAGAGGCTTGCCGTCATAATCCACCTGAATACTCTTATCCTCAATCACCTTGAGATTGGACTTCATCAATACCCTGAGCCTTCCCTCTGCCTCTGCGGCCGCTACCTTCTGCCTGTTCTTTTCCTTTGCCCGGCTAAATGCCGCGCTCCTGTACGAGAGAGTAACCTCCGTGGCCTCTTCCGCGGCTATGCTCGTCGCCGCCTCAAGGGCGCTGTCTCCGCCGCCTACGACAAGGACCTTCTGCCCCCTGTACTGCTCAGGGTCTATAAGCCTGTAGACAACCTTTGGCAGGTCCTCACCGGGAACGCCGAGTTTTCGGGGCGTGCCGCGCCGGCCTATGGTAAGAAGCACCGTCCTTGTCTTATACTCCCCCTTTGAGGTCTTTACCAAAAAACCATACTCTGCCTCTTCCATGGACTCGACACGCTCACGGTAGTTTATGCAAACCCCCGTGTCTTTTTCCACTTTCTCCCAGAACTCAAGGAGTTTTTCCTTTGTAGTCTCCGTTATCTTCACAACGCCGTATATGGGGAGCGTTGCCGGGGCCGTCATGACGACCTTGCCGCGGGGAAAATGAAAGACCGTGCCGCCGAGGCTGTCCTGCTCTACAGTCACATACCTTAACTTAGCCTCCATGGCCCCGAGAGAGGCGGCAAAACCAGCGGGTCCGGCCCCTACGATTAAGACATCAAGGATATCCCCGCCTCCCTTGCCGCGCTCACGCTTAGCAATATTCTCCATGGCCTGACGCCCCTGCTCAATGGCGTTCTTGATAAGGCCCATGCCCCCGAGTTCACCGGCTATGTAGATGCCCGGAACATTGGTCTCGAAATCAGGATTAACATTAGGTATATCAACGCCCCTCCGCTCTGTGCCGAAGACAAGGGTTATGGCGTCTTCGGGACATACTTCCCTGCAGACGCCGTGGCCGATGCAGTCTGTGGGACCGATAAGGTGAGATTTGCCATTGATAAGACCGAGGACCTTGTGGCCGGGGTGCTCGGGGCAGGCGGCCACGCAGGAGCCGCAGCCAACGCACCTGTTGTGGTTGATAACGGGATGGATGGAAGCGGGCTCTATCATGCCCGACTTGACGGCATTGTCGCGGACCTTGCGGTTCCGCATCTCCTTACGGGTCCGTAAAAATATGTAGCTCCCGAGTATTATGCCGAGGGGGACAATATATAGCCATATACCTATATCTAATGTCATGATAGCTACTGTAATTATACACTAAAAATAAAACTTCGCAGGCCTCACCCTGCTTTGGCAGTCTCTTGCTTCCCGAATCCAGCCCATACACAAAAAGACCGTCTGTCCTAATTCCATGGACTCTATAGCATACTATAGCTAAAAAAGGCCTCATACCCCGTGATTAAAATCACCGGCTTAATTAAAAAAATTAATTTTTCAAGGCCCGTCAAGGAGATAGGGCGCTTTAGGGCTATAATCCCGGTGCCTTATCTTGACTCCGGGAAAAAAAAGCGTTATTCTAATCTTCCTTTAATCTTTTCGGCAGTATCTTTAGTGAATCAAAAGATAAATATTTAATGAAAGGGTGTTTGCAAAATGTTAACTCTGCGACGGATTTTTTTTGTTTTTTTCCTCATTATTCTCACGGCCACAGTCTCCGAGGGAAGTTGGAGAAACCGAAGGGCCCCGGAATTCAATCTTATAGGCCTTAAAGGCCACAGGGTATCGCTCTCGGAGATGAGGGGCAAAGTCGTTTTTATCGACTTCTGGGCAAGCTGGTGTCCGCCATGCAAAAAAGAATTTCCCGAGCTAAATAAGCTTACAAAAGAGTACAAAAGCTCTCAATTCGTAACCCTTGCCGTAAGCGAGGACAAGCGGCGCACCAACGTAAAGGACTTTCTCTCCGAGTACTTTGATATGCCCGCCAACCTTATCGTCCTCCTCGACAGCAAATCAGACGCCATAAGAAAATACTCTGTCGGGGCCATGCCAACGTCTTTCATCATCGATACCAACGGGGTTATCCGCTACGTTCACTTCGGTTTTAATGAATCTGACCCCGATGCCTGGCGTACTGAGATAAACACCCTAATTAAATAAGGCGCACACATACAATGAAGAATAAATCAACGGGTAAGTTCCGGATACTTTACGCCCTTCTCGGGGCAATCATCATAATCGCCTCCATATCAGGGTGTACACGCGTTAAACCATGGGAGCGCGAGTATCTCGCAGACCCCATCATGCGCCCTGATTTCGGCAAAGAAGAAAAGGCCGTAAGAGAACACTCTCTTGCCACGCGCGAAGGTGCGACAGGCTCTTTCGGAGTAAGCGGAGGTGGCTGTGGCTGTAACTAAGCGTCCATCCCTATACCAGCTCATACTTCTCCTCATAACGGTCTGCGCGCTTTCTCTGCCAATAAAGGCCGGCGCCGAGGACTACGCCTCTGCACAGCTATACACGCACGCCTTCAACAACGATACCACTGTATACACCGGCGTCTTTGCCCTTAACAAAGACTTTAGCCTCAGGACCAGCGGATACATAAAATACACCGTAGACGTTATCAACCCCAGCTTCGGCGAGGGCGGCGGCGGCGAGGGCGGCGGCGACGCCGTAAACAACGGCGCGAACAGGGCCGTGACCAACGCCGTCTCAAGCGCCTCGGCGGCAAACGCCTCGGGCTCCAACAGCGATACACGCCATGAAATTACCGTGGGTATGACACATGATTTCAATAATATTCTCGGCATCGAGGTCTTCTACGACATGAGCCGTGAGAACGACTATACCTCCAACACGCCGACAATTACGCTTAAAAAAGACCTCTTCGGTAAAAACACCACTATTACGGCAAGCTACTCAGGAAGTTTTGACAAGATCTCAGGTCAATTCCTCACAGAGACAAAGTCACGGACCACGCATAACTACTTTATAGGTATCACACAACTCCTCTCGCCCAAGATGTTCGTTCAGTTTGGATACACGCTCACCGATTCAACGGGACAGATGAACGAGGGCATTCGCCTTGTGGCCCTTAACGGCGTTGACGCCACCACATGCACAACAAAATCGGCTAACTGCGTGAGCGAACACTTTCCCGATTCGCGAACGCGGAGGTCTTACGTTGCCGGCATAAGCCGTTACTTTACCCTTGACGGCCTCGGCGGCATCCTTGACAAAGCCGCCCTTAAACTGACGCTACGCTATTATAACGACGACTGGAAGATAAAATCCTACATGGCGGGACTTGAGTACGATAAACACATCAACGAGAACATGCTTCTTACCCTGAACTACAGATACTATACTCAGACAAAGGCCTTTTTTATAAAAGACACCTACACGGCCGCCGATCTCTTCAAATCGGCCTCGCCTCAGCTTGAGGGCGTGGACACCAACCTTATCGGGGTAAAGGGTACATACTTCTTCCCCTGGTACAAGAGCAAATACAACTCAATAGAGGCAAAGTACGAGTATTATCACGAGTCCAGAGGCGTCTACGCCAACGTGGTAATGGTGGGGCTTAAGATTAACTACTAAGCCCCGCCCGCGCCGCGCCCTTGCATCGTCACCGCTTTTAATGATATCCTTCTTCCCATGAAAAGGTCCACTTCAAGAAAGACCCTCACCACCATATTTACTCTCTTTCTCCTTGCCATACTCTTGCCCTTGCCCGCCCTTGCCGCAGAAAACCACGGGGAGACCATTACTCGAAAGGCTACTGTCATGGGTACCAACCTTGAGGTTACCTTCGCGGGCATTGATGAGGCGCGCGCCGACAAGGCCTTTAGTGTTATCGTCGCTGAATTTAAACGCATTGAGAATGAACTTAGCGAGTGGAGAGGCGATACATACGTTATAAAGATAAACAAAAACGCGGGAAAGGCCCCTGTAGCCGTGCCTGACGAGCTATTCATGATTATCAATGCGGCCCAAACCATCTCAAGGCTGACTGATGGTGCCTTTGACATAACATGGGCCTCCATGTGGGGGTTATGGGACTTTACGCCGGGGTCGCAGAAGGTGCCTGAAGCAAAAGAGGTACAGAAGAGGCTCAAAAAGGTAGACTACCGCGAAGTCTCAATAGATAAAGGGAAAAAAACCGTCTACTTGAAAAAACCTGGCACGGCCATTGGCCTCGGCGGCATAGCCAAGGGTTACGCCGTAGACTCGGCCATGTCTCTCATAGACAAGATGGGCATTAAAAATATCATCATCAAAGCCGGTGGAGATATGAGGGTTCAGGGTACGGCAGACGGCAAACATCTCTGGCGCATCGGCATACGTCACCCGCGCAAAAAAGACAAACTCCTCGCAAGCCTTCCATTAAAAGACATCTCCATCTCCACATCTGGCGATTATGAACATTTTTTCATAAAAGACGGCGTCCTCTATCACCATATCATAAACCCTCGCACGGGATATCCGGCGCGAGGATGCAGGAGCGTCACCATACTCGGCCCCGATACCATGACGACAGACGCCCTCTCCACGGCTGTTTTTGTTATGGGTCCTGAAAAAGGCCTGGCCCTTGTAGAGAAGCTTGCCGGCATTGAGACTATAATAGTTGACAGCAAAGGTGTTACCCATGCCTCAAGCGGCATTGAGGGTATTGGGCCGGGCAAATGAGAGACTTCATCCCTTACAAAAAGCGGCACCGTAAATATAAGAGAGTATTTTCCATAGCGGGCCGCGGCCTCTTGGTGTCCCTTCTCCTTATCCTCTTAAGCTCCTGCATGACCGTAAAGGGACTGGAGGTGGACTTCAGCGACAGCCGCCTCGCACAGGGCGAGCTTGCCCTTGTCCATCTCAAGGGACCCGTGTCGGAGGCTCCCATATCAGGAAAATTCAAGGGCGGCGAGACCATTATCGTAAAGTCGAAAAAGGGCCTCGGAGCATGGGCCATAGTGGCTGCCGACCTTGAGAGCGAGCCCGGCACCTACTACATTACATTCAACTATGGTGAAAAAAAAATAAGCTCCTCACTGCGTATAGTATCAGGAGAGTTCGGCACAGAGAGGATTACCCTGCCCGCGAAGATGGTAACCTTTGACAAAAAGACCCTTGCGAGGATTAAGAGGGAAAAAGAGACGCTTAAGACCGCACTGGCAACTTCATCAAAAAAACGCCTCTGGAGCGGACCCTTTATAATGCCCCTAAAGGGACGCATAAGCGGAGCCTTCGGCCAGAGGCGAATACTTAACGGAAGCCCGCGCAGTCCCCACGGCGGCCTTGATATCGCCGCGCCAGCCGGCAGACCCATTGTTGCGGCAGGCGCAGGCCGAGTCGCTTATGTGGGTAAATTTTTCTTTTACGGCAACTTTGTCGTACTCGACCACGGTCTCGGTCTATACACTCTCTACGCGCACATGAGCTCCACTCTCGTTAAAAAAGGACAACTCGTTAAAATCGGCGAGCCCCTTGGCCGCGTCGGGGCTACGGGCCGCGCCACCGGGCCTCATCTTCATTTTGCCGTACGCATAGGCAATGCGCGCGTATCGCCGAGGGGCTTCATCGGCCTCACAAAGCGCATTACAGAGCTCATGTCCGGGGCAGAACAGCCAAGGCACGACCAGGGATAAGGGCATCTTGAGTCAGCCTCAGATAACATCGGAAAAAAACCTGCCGAGGGGTAAAAAAACTCTTCTTTGCACAATAGCATCCGAAACAGAATAGAAAAAATTTTTAGCATTTGACAGATTACCATGTTACTATGCGCCGTAGTCTGAACCTCACTTCTTTCCAATGAATTATGCAAGATACTTTGCAAAGTGAAAGGCCGGTTCAGTCCCCCTTGTTTGAAGGTTACCGGACAAAAGCAACTAAAAAAGGAGGAAGAAAATGGCAAAATCAATTACTGCGATTAAAGACATACTGAGGCGTGAAGAGAGGCTTGTCCTTAAGATTAAGGATACTATCACCGTCATGGCTCACAAAGAGTCCAAGGCACTCCTGCGGACTTTCTTAAAAAACAAAAGGGCCGAGGTTAAGGAATACAAGAAAATAATAAAGAACAGCGAAAAATGCCCTGCCGTAAAAAAACCGGCCGCTAAAAAAACAGCAGGCGCATGTAAAAAAAAGGTGAGCCGCTGTAAAAAGCCTGCAAAGTAATCTAAGGCGGGCGGCGGGAGAATAAAACCTTCTTACATTCTTTTAGAAAAAAGAATGTAAGCAAAGAAAACCAATAAGGGATGTGGAAATATCACATTGAACAAAAGACTGCGCCCCGCAGTAGCTTTAAAAAAGGCCTTTATTGGGGGGGGGCCAAGTTCAGCTTCGTACTTAAAAACAGGCTTAGATAAACAACAAGGAGTCTTATGATGAGCGACGGAATACCTGCCTTTTTTCAAGAGGTAAGCGGAAGATTTCCCAATGTATTCAAGGCTTACAAAGACCTTGGAGAGGCCATATCCGGGCTGAAGGCCATGGACAATAAGACAGCGGAACTCGTGAAGCTCGGCATTGCCATCGGCGCCGGCAGTGAGGGCGCCGTCCATTCACACACAAGAAGGGCCATGGCAGAGGGCGCCTCTGAAAAAGAAATAGCGCAGTGCGCTCTCATGGCCATTACCTCCATCGGATGGCCCGGGGCCATGGCATCTCTATCGTGGATAGATGACATCATCACGGATATCAAGGCTGAATAACAACGGGGCATCAGTAATCAATCCCTGTATCATCGAGAGCTCCGCGCCTCTCGACATGGGCATCAATAATGCTTATAAGCGTCTGTCCGGCTCCGATATTAGGGGTTGCGCCTCTTGTAAATACGCTAAGCTCTCCTGTAACGGAAATAAGAAAGAGCGGGGTAGCGGAGCTATAGCGGCGTAAAAAATCATCGTATCCGAACTCCGTGGTCAGCTTCGTCTTTTTCACACTCGCGCCCCTTGCGAATCTGCGCGAGAGCGACCAGTAATCACATCCCTGCCCGAAGAGAAATCTGCCATGCAGATGAGATGAAATGGTCTTGCCTTCTGCCTCCTCCACATCATGATCAGGCGCAAGCTGATATAGCTCCGAGCTATTGAAGATATGCTTAAAGTGTAGTATTGCAAGGGAGTTGGTCTCGTTGTTGGGCGTCATCGCAAGAAGTCTGCCTATGCCCTCCATATCAATCTCTTTAAATACGGATTCCGAGAGGCCGCTCCCGTAGTAGGCCGAGAGCCCCATCATACGCGCCGTGGTGACGCTCCCCCGGTTGGTGTCCACAAGCACAACCTTAAGACCGGCCTCCTTCAGCGCCGTTGCTATCTCCATGGCCCATGAAGAGGCCCCTATAATAAGAAAGCCGCTGGGTTTTGCCATTGCCACGCCGAGAACCCTGGCGAAAAAACCGGCCCCGAGACCATAAAAAACAACCGTTAAAATAATTACGTAAAAAGTCACGGGCAACAGCATCGCGCCCTGCTCAACACCGGCACGGTCAAGGCGCATGGCGAACACAGAGGCCACGGCGGCCGCCACTATGCCCCTCGGGGCCACAAGGGCGATAAAGGCCCTCTCTGACCATTTAAGCCTTGCCCCCAAGGTGGAGACAAGCACCGCCGCGGGACGAACAACGAATATCAAGACAGCCGTAAAGAGAAAACCCTCTAATGCGAAGTGCGACAAACCCGCTATCTTCAGACGCGCCGCGAGGATGATAAAGAGCACGGAGATAAGAAGCACGCGGAGGTTCTCCTTGAACTCCACTATATGACGGATATTTACCTTGCGCTGGTTCGAGAGCCACGCCCCCATAACGGTCACGGCAAGGAGACCTGATTCGGGCTGAATGAGGTTTGATATCGTATATGATCCGAAGAGCAGGAGCAGTGTAACGGCATTTTGCAGAAAGTCCGGGACAAGGTAGCGTTTAAGGAGGATAACAAGGATAATACCCGCAACGACACCGGAACCCCCTCCGGCGAGAATGGTCTTCAAAATGCCGAACGCCGCGATACCATGAACCTGATGAAACCTTCCTGCCGCTATGGCCTCGTAGACGAGCACGGCGAATACGGCCCCCATGGGGTCGGTAACTATGGCCTCCCAGCGGAGGACGCAGGAGACCTTCTGCTTTGGCCTTATCTGCCGTAGAAGGGGAATAATAACCGTTGGCCCCGTCACCACGAGTATGGCGCCGAGAAGGAGGGCCAGTGGAAGGGTGAAGCCAAGGATGTAATATGCCGAGACCGCGCCGAGGAGCCATGTGACAAGAGTACCCGTAAGCACAAGCCTGTTCACAACAGCACCCTGCCCTCGAAGCTCGTCGAGCTTGAGGCTCAGTCCGCCCTCAAATAAAATAACGGCCACAGAGAGGGATACAAGGGGAAGGAGGGTCTCGCCGAAGATTGCGTCAGGGTCTATGACCCCGGTTAGAGGGCCCGCTACAATACCGCAGATAAGAAGCACCAGTATGGAGGGTACCCTGATGAACCAGGCTATCCACTGCGCGGAGATGCCGAGGATCAGTATTACGGCAAGCCATATTATTATCTCCTCACTCATAGAACACCATCCGCCTTTTGCAGGGTAATATTATCAAAGGAGAGGACCCTTCTACGAAAAGGCCCCCTCTTTCTTAAATCATGGCCGTCTCCGGGCTTCTGTAAGGGAGACTCATAAAAACAAAGCCTACTGTTAGTGACTCACCTTTGAATCGAGGTTGCACAAAAGCCCCTCAAGCTCGCTTAACTGCCTTCTTGTGCCAACGACAACGAGCTTATCTCCATCGTCTATAGTAAGATCTTTTTTCGGGTTGGGGATAATCCCCTTCCTGTCTTTTTTCAATATGGCAAGGATATTGGCGCCCTCCTCGCAGAGGTTTCTCGCCTTTCCCATGGTAATGCCCACAAAGTGCGAATCCCCCCTGATAAGGACCTCCTCAAGGACAAGCTCGATGTCTCTCGCGTGCATGACAACATCGAGAAAATCAACGACAGCGGGACGAAGGAGGAGGCTCGCGAGCCTCTTGCCGCCTATGCTGTATGGAGAGAGGACGCGGTCGGCGCCTGCCTTCAAAAGCTTGAACTCCGTCTTCTCAGTATTGGAGCGCGCCACGATGAAGATATCCCTCTTGAGATTTCTCGCGCTGAGCGAGACATAGACATTGTCGGCGTCAGAGTCCGTGGCCGTCACAAGCCCCCTTGCACGAAGTATGCCCGCCCTTTTCAGTGTATCGTCATCCGTGGCGTCTCCGTCCACATAGAGGTAACCGGCCGCCAGGCACGCGGCCCTGGCATCGGGTTTACTGTCTATCACAACAAAGGGCATGTTCTCCCTTGCCAGCTCCAGGGCCACCTGCGCGCCCACCCTGCCAAAACCGCAGATAATATAATGTCCGTTCAGGCCATCTATCTTTTTTTTCATTCTCCTCCTCCAAAGGACACCTTCAAGGTGCCCTGAAACCGCATACTCCGATAGTGTTGTCATGATATAAAAGAAGGTACCTACGCCGAGTATTATAAGAACTACAACCAGGGCCTTGCCATTATAATTCAGGGGGTGCACCTCGTTGAAACCCACGGTAGATATGGTGATAAAGGTCATGTAGATGGAATCGTAAAAACTCCATCCCTCAACTAACATGAACCCCGCCACGCCGAGGACTACAACGCAGATAAGAAGAAGACCTATCTTCCAGAAATGTCTAAACCAATGCACTTCGCAATCTCCCTCCCGTCAATATAACCTATAAGTCTTTTACCATAAACAGGGAGAGTAAAAAAGCCCGGCATGAGTTAAAAGACGCTCCGCCGTTGAGGCGCGCCTCTTGCGAACCCCTGGCCAGACTCTGCGGAAAAGAAGACGCAGGACATAGGGGAGCCCGGAACACGCCAAATTATTTGACTTTATGGGGCCATAGAGATATAAAAGAAGCTTACTAATTCCATCTCAGATCCATGGAAGTATGATTTGGCGAACGAGTGTCATTAAAAAAAACCCTTCATGCCTGAGCTAAAACAGCCGCCATTACGGAAAATCGATTCAAACAGCCTTATTCTATTCTTTTTTTTCCTCACCGGCCTCACCGGTCTTGTCTATGAACTTGTATGGATAAGGCTCCTTATCCTTGCCTTCGGCTCCACGCAGTTTGCCATTACAACGGTCCTTGTCACATTCATGGCCGGCCTTGCCCTCGGAAGCCTTGTATTCGGCCGTATCGTGGACAGAAGACCGTTACCCCTCATGGTCTATGCCTTTATCGAGATGGCCCTCGGCCTTTACTGCATCCTCTCGCCGCAGGTCTTTCTGCTTGTGCGTCACCTCTACGGGGCCTTTTCAGGGGGCGTTGCCGGGGCGCATTACGCGGGCTTTGAGTGGACACAGTTTGCATTGTCCTTCTCCGCTCTCATAATACCCACCACCCTTCTTGGCGGGACTCTACCGGCGCTCGTAAAATATCTCGCATCGAATTCCGGCCGCGTGGGTTTTCATACGGCCCTGCCCTACGCCGTTAACACCATCGGCGCAGTGGCGGGTTGCCTTGCCACGGGGTTTTTCCTCCTCTACTTCCTCGGGCTGACGACCACGCTCTATACGGCAGGGACCCTTGATATTACCGTGGGTATCCTCATTTATCTTATCTATTGCCGGGGCCGTTCAGTCACTCGCCCCCCTCTGCCCGGCCCGGACGTTCATCAAGGGGGGACGGCAAAACCAGTAGAGGCAATTCGCGTCAAGGGCTCCGTCATCATAGCCGCCTTTGTCGTCTCAGGCTTTTGCGGCCTCTCCTATGAGGTGCTCTGGACACGGGTATTTTCTCTTGTAATAGGCTCATCGGTATACGCCTTTACCATTATGCTGGCAACCTTCCTCGCAGGCATAGGGGCGGGGAGCATCATCTTCGCCCCTTATGTGGACAGGCTTAGGAGGCCCCTTGTATGGTTCGGCGCCCTTGAGGCGGTCATCGGGTTCACAGGGCTTTTTTCCATATTCATCTATAAAAAACTGCCCTTTATATTCTACAGCCTCAAGGGGGCCTTCGCCGAGCAGTTCCTCTTATTTCAAATCATCCAGTTCGCGCTCTGCGCCACCATCATCCTCATACCAACGCTGGCCATGGGCGCCATATTCCCCCTTGTGGGAAGGATATATACAAAAGGTATAAAGACAGTTGGCAAGAACATCGGGGACCTCTATTTTTCCAATACCGCGGGCTCCATATTCGGCTCCTTTATCGCGGGATTCATCTTGATTCCCTTTTACGGCGTACAGAGAGGTGTTGTAATAACAACGGCCCTCAATATCATCATCGCCATTATTATCCTTAACCTCACCGGTCTTAAGAAAGCGCTGAAGGGTGCCCTGACAATCGCCTTTCTTCTCGTATTTTCCATGACAACCATGAGCCTGCCGACCTGGGAAAAGATGGTCATGACCACGGGGCTATATGTAAACCCCATAGAGAAAAAAGAGGTTGAGATACTGAAGAAGGGCGAAGAAAAAGACCGGCTACTCTATTACAGAGAGGGCATAAACGCCGTTGTTACGGTGCGTGAGCGTATTGAGGAGGGCCGGGTCATAAGGACATATCAGGCCAACGGCAAGCAGGAGGCCATCTCAATAAACGGGCTTGCCAGCGGGGCCTGGGCGGCCCTCGGTCATGTCCCCATGCTCCTGCACAGAGGCGGCGCCGACAGCGCCCTCCTCGTGGGCCTCGGCGCCGGCATCACCCTTGGGGCCATGGAATACTACCCCATGAAGACCGTTGATGTGGTGGAAATAGAACCCGCCGTTGTAGAGGCCGCGGGATTTTTCAGTAAATCAAATAATAACGCCCTCTCGGACCCGAGGGTCAGGATGCATATAGCCGACGGCAGGAGTTTTCTCTTTTCCTCGAAGAAAAAATACGACGTAATCATCTCCGCCGTCTCAGACCCCTGGATTACGGGTGTCGCCAACCTCTTCACATACGAGTATTTTTCCGCCCTGAAAGAAAAACTCAACGACAACGGCACAGTGGCTATATGGTTTCAAAATTACAGGGCCACACCCGAAGAGCTGAAGATAGGCCTCAATACCTTTACTGCCGTCTTTCCCCATGTAAGCATCTGGTTCCATTATAACGACGCCCTTGACCTCATAGTGGTAGGCACAAAGACAGCGCAGACCGTGGACCTCAATGAACTCCGTAGCCGCTTTACTGAGGCCGGCATAAGACAAGGGCTCTCCTACATCGGGGTCATGAAGCCCGTTGACTTTTTCGACCTCTTCCTTATCGGCAATAAAGATCTGCGCAGATATACGGGAACCACGGCCCTCAATACCGATGAAAGGCCCCTCATAGAGTTTACCCTGCCCCGCCATCTTTACATGGACCCCTCCTCTGGCGTAAAAAACGTAGAGGATATTCTAACTTATGTAAACCAAATTACCCCGCCCCTTATTATTCCCGATGGAGAAAAAGAGGCATTTTACCTCGACCTCGGCAAATCCTTCAACGACTTCAGCTTCAAACTGCCCCAGGCCTACCGGGCCTTTCAGGATGTCCTTGAGTTAAACCCCGCAAACAAAGAGGCCTCCGCCCTTGCCGAGGGGCTGAAAAAGGAATTGAATTATTGACTCTCAGGGTCCCTTGAAGACAGTCGTTTTGGGGTGGAATGAGTACCATGCGAACCAGTAAGAAACCAGCCCGGGAAGGCGCCTGCCTGAATGAAATGTGGCGTAGGCCTCTTCCGAACCCTTATCAAAATAGACCTTGATGTGTTCTCCCGCAAGGGTGTCCTCCACTGGGGATGGAGATTTTTTAAGGAGGCTGAAGGGATAGGCCCTCTGCCTGTGCTTTAGCTCTATGCCGAGGACAAGTTCTTTTTCCCGCAGATAGGGCGGGTGTTTTTTAGAGCGGAAAAAGGCAAAGGGACTTCTGCTGTAGCCTTCATAGGGGTCGCGGTTATAGTCTCGGGCATACCCTGTCTTCGGTGAGAGGACAAGGGTATCCGGAAAGAGCCTACGCCACCTCTTCCATGTGGTGAGCCTTGAGGGTATGGGTTTTAGGGGCGTCCCCGTCATTGGGCCTGTCACTGCCTCGCGTCTTATCTGCGACCAGAGGCTCTCTGTCTCGCGGTCATAAAAAAGGACATTGGAACGGTAGAGACGGCCCGATATGCCGAAAGTATAGGTCTTGCCTTTAATGGTGCGGCCATAGACCTGGCCGCTTCCGGAGAGCGGTCACCACGAGGCCAAGATGGCATAACCAGCTATTGTATCATTAACGGCCTCGTGCCAGTTGAGTATCTTTACGGGATAGGCCTTTGCCGCGCCCTTTACGGCCACGCCGAGGACGCGGTCGCTGTCCTTAAGAAAAGAGACCTCGCCGGCCTTCACAAAGGCCGGGTTTGAAAGGGCCGGTATGCCGTCTTTAGGCGGGCCGCCGGAGCGTATCTCTTCTATTGATACAGAGTGTGTGGAGAAATCAAAGCCGGAGGCCAGAAAAAATGTCAGCGCCAAGACAAGTGCCGTTAAAATCCTCATCTGTAATCCCCCCCATGTATTAAATAAACCCCATTATCAGACCATGTCAATGGCCTTACAGCAAAAGGGTTATGGGAAAACAAAAAGCAGGGAGGATGGTGGAATAGGGAAAAGCGGGTCAGGCTGGAGGGTTGGAAGTCAATGTATCGGATAAGGGCCTGAAACTCTCCATGCTATCGAGTTCCGCTCTCGCGTCTACGGCCACGACGCCATCTTCGTATGCGATAAGGGGATTTATCTCCAGGGCCTTCAGCCCGTCTGTTGCCTCTACCACCTTTGAGAGCGTCACAAGGACCTCGGCAACGGCCTTTATATCACAGGCTCCGCCGCCGCGGTAGCCCTCAAGGAGAGGAAACCCCTTTACCTCGCGCATCATCTTCAGCGCGGCGTTCTCATCCATGGGAGCGAGTCCGAAGCTCACGTCTTTCATCAGCTCCACGGCCACGCCTCCTGTGCCGAACATCGCCGTCACCCCGAACTGAGCGTCTTTCGTGGCCCCGAGGATCAACTCTACGCCCGGAGGGACCATCTCCTCGATAATAAAACCCTCTATCGTCGCCATGGGCCTCTCGTCGGCCACCCGCAGGATCATCTCAGACCAGGCGTCCTCTATCTCCCCCGGTCCCTTAAGGCCAACCTTGACACCCCCCACATCGCTCTTGTGAATTATGCTCGGGGAGACAAGTTTAAGCACAAGGGGATAGCCGATTTTTTCGCCCTCTTCGTTGGCAACGTTTACGTCCTTTACCACCTCGAACCTCGGCACCGCTATCCCGGAGAGACGAAGAATCTCCTTGGCTTCGGGTTCGGTAAGGTTCTCTTTTTCAAGGCTGAGGGCCTCCTTGACCAATCTTTCTATGCCATGTAAATCCATAAATCCTACCGTGACACGCCTGTCGTGAATATTAATGACGCCGCCATTGCCGCATCTGCAGGTCTCATGAAAACAGGGAGCCCATGCTTACGAAAAAGCGCTCTTCTCTGCCGTGAATACTTGCCGCCAGGCGTACATATAATAAGGGGTTTTTTTATTTGTCTGGCCTGCTCCGCTATAACATCGGCAAGGTTATCCGTGAGCCCGGGGGGGCCCCAGAGAGAGGCAACAATAGCCATGTCATACTCTTTTCCCGATAGGGTCTTCATGACGGCCTCGCCGAAGTGGGCGTCTGTAACAGAACCCGTAAGGTCCATTGGGTTGGATACGGCGCATACAGGCGGAAGCATGGTCCTCAGCTCTGCAGCAACTTCTTCGGAGAGAGGCGAGACCTCAAGGCCAAGATCCGTACAATTATCGGCTATGGTTACGCCTATGCCTCCGCCGTCGGTTATTATGATGACGCGCTTTCCATGGCATGGCGCCGCAGTGGCGAGAACCTTGCACGCAAGAAGAAAGTCCTCATACCCCCTAAGCTCTATGATACCCGCCTTTTTAAAGGCCGCGCTGTAGACTTCCGGTCTTCCGGCCAGCGCCCCTGTATGCGAAAGCGCGGCCGCGGCCGCTGGAGCGGTGTGTCCTACCTTGAGGGCGGCAACAGGTTTTTTTCTGGCACAGCGCGCGGCGGCTGATACAAACCTCTTGCCCTCCTCCACAGACTCTATATAGAGGACAACGGCCTTTGTCGACTCATCGGAAGCAAGAAACTCCAGACAATCGCATTCATTTACATCGACCTTATTGCCATAACTTATGACGCGGGCCACGCCAATATCCTCATCTGCAAGCTCATCCATGACGGTTAAGGCAAATGAACCGCTCTGTGACAATATGGAAAGCCCGCCGCGGGGAGGACGCTCCATCCTCTCAGAGGGGATGAAAAAAGTATCCAGCCCTGTTATGTTGTCAAAGATACCGAGACAATTGGGGCCGATTATGCGTACGCCGTCTCTCCTTACACATTCGCCGAGGGCCTCCTCAAGGGCCGCGCCATCTGCCCCGGCCTCCTTAAAGCCCCCGCTTACCACGATGGCCCCGGTAAAGGCGTCTGAGGCCGCGCTTATCATATCCGGTATATGCGCGGCGCCAAGGGCGAAGACCGCCATGTCCAGAGGCTCTTTTATAGCTTCGATGGAGGGGTAGCACTTCATGCCCCCAAGCTCACTGTGCGCCGGATTCACAAGATAAAGGTCGCCTGAAAAGCCGGCCCTTAACCGCCGCAGAATTACACTTGAGAGCTTTTCCGGATTAAGCGAGGCCCCTACGAGGGCGACGCTCCGCGGATTAAAAAAGCAATCGAGCACACTTTATTCCATTGTTTATGGTTAGACGCGGCCCCTTTCCCCCCCCCTTGCTTCCCCATAACTCCACCGGGCCTTGACGCGGGGTCAGTCCAGTTTGAAAGCCGCCTTAAGCACGACCTGAAACTCCGTTACCTCGCTGTTCACTATCTTTCCATGCTGCTCCGTGACCTCAAACCACGAAAGTCCATGAATGGTCTTTCCCGCTCGCGCCACGGCATTGGAGATAGCGTCCTCGAAACTCTTCTCAGAAATACCTACAAGCTCTACCTTCTTAAAAGTCTTGTCCATATACCCTGCCCCCTATCCGTTTTTTTAATTTGTGAGTTTTTTTAGTTCCGGCGGCAAATAAGGGCCTTTTTTACTAAAAGGCCCCTTTCAGTTATTTTAAAGACTACAGGCGCTTAGCAAAAAAGGCCGA
>CAYYUX010000020.1:0-21520 GCA_964474975.1 uncultured Thermodesulfobacteriota bacterium | reverse complement strand
GCTTTGTAAGGAGGCGCGCCACCCAGCCTATGCGCCTGATGTTGGTGTCCCTGTCCTCCTTGCTGAAACCCAGCCCCTTTGAGAGGTTGGTCCTTACGACATCGCCGTCAAGCACCTCCACGTTCGTTATGCTCATCTCCTGTAGCCTGTGGTGCACAAGGTCCGAGAGGGTCGTCTTTCCCGCTCCCGAAAGCCCGGTGAACCAAATAGTAAAACCTCTTTTTAATATTTCCAAATCTCCACTCCTTTTTTAAGTCATCTCTTCCCGTACTGCTCTTCGTAATATTTCATATACTCGCCCGAAATGATGGTCTCCCACCAAGTGCGGTTTTTCACGTACCAGCGCACCGTCTTTTCAAGACCGTGGGCAAAGTCCGTTGCCGCCTGCCAGCCAAGCTCGCGCTCTATCCGCTCGCTGTCAATGGCATAGCGCCGGTCGTGACCGGCGCGGTCCGTAACAAAGGTGATAAGCTCGGTGCGGGAACCGCTGAAAGGGTATTGCCCGGCAAGCTCCTTGTCTTCAGAGGTCAATTTATCCACAATCTCGCAGACAAGGCGTACGATATCGATATTCTTCTGCTCATTTCTCCCGCCGATATTATAAACCTCGCCGACGCGTCCCTTTTCCAAGACCGCCTCTATGGCAGAGCAGTGGTCCGAGACGTATATCCAGTCCCGCACGTTCTGTCCATCGCCGTAGACGGGAAGCGGTTTGCCCTTAAGGGCGTTTATTATCATAAGGGGTATGAGTTTTTCGGGAAACTGATAGGGGCCGTAGTTATTCGAGCAATTAGTGGTGATAACGGGCAGGCCGTATGTGTGGTAATAGGCGCGCACAAGATGGTCAGAGCCCGCTTTACTCGCGGAATATGGCGAGTTGGGCTGGTACGGCGTAGTCTCCGTAAAGTAACCGCTCTCGCCGAGGGAACCGTAGACCTCGTCAGTCGAGACATGGATAAAGCGCTTGCCGTCGCCAGACTTGCCGCCACCGAGCCAGTGTTTTTTCGCCGCCTCAAGGAGGGTGAAGGTACCCATGATATTGGTCTCAAGAAAGACCCTTGGCCCGAGAATGGAGCGGTCAACATGGGACTCTGCGGCAAAGTTCACCACCGTATCAAAGTTTTTCTCTTTAAAGAGCCCCTCTACGAGCCCCGCGTCCTCTATGCCGCCCCTTACGAAGAAAAAATTTTTCTCTTCTTCAAGCCCCGCAAGGTTACCAAGGTTCCCGGCGTAGGTGAGCTTATCAAGTACGGTAACATCTGCGCCGCTGTGGCCCTTGAAAAGGCGGCGCACAAAGTTACTGCCGATGAAGCCGGCGCCTCCCGTGACGAGTATCCTCTCAGCCATTTTTTTCCATCCCTTCTCTTAAAAATTCCTTTATCATCCCCCTGAGCGATATTCGCCAATGAGGTATTTCCAGGGCCAGTGTTGTCTTTATCTTTGCCGTATCCAGCGCCGAGTACGCGGGCCGCGCCGCGGGCGTGGGGTAGGCCGCCGTGGGTATGGGCTCCACTGACCCGCATTTCAGCTGAATTCCAAGACCGCGGGCCTCCTCCACTATGGCAACGGCAAAATCATACCAGCTTATAACGCCCTCATCAGAGTAGTGATAAAGCCCGAATGAAGGCGCCTTCTGCCCTTTTACCGCCCCTGCGATCTTCCTAATCACCTCCGCAAGGTCGGCTGTCCATGTGGGCGAGCCTATCTGGTCGCTTACTACGCGCAAGACCTCTTTTTCTCCGGCGAGCCTCAGTATGGTCTTTACAAAATTACTACCATGCGCCCCGTAAAGCCACGATGTCCTTATAATAATATGCTCCGGGCAAAACTCCCTTATGGCCGCTTCACCTGCGAGTTTGCTCTTTCCGTATGCGCCGAGGGGATTTGTTCTATCTTCTTCTTTATATGGGGTGGTTTTTATCCCGTCAAAGACAAAATCCGTTGATATATGAAGCAGTACGGCCCCAACAGCCCTGCTTCTCAGGGCAAGGTGCCGCGGTCCGCCTTCATTTACGGCAAAGGCTTTCTCACGCTCCTTTTCAGCGAGGTCTACCTTTGTATAGGCCGCGCAGTTTACAATAATATGCGGAGACTCTTTCTCTATAAGAGAAAAAACCGCTCCCTTATCACTTATGTCAAGGGCATCTCTGCCGTAGGCCACAGTCTCAAAACCACTGCTTTTCAGGGCAGAGGCTACGTCTTTGCCGAGCTGACCGTTGGCGCCTGTAATC
The DNA here is from genome assembly GCA_964474975.1 of uncultured Thermodesulfobacteriota bacterium. Classification (GTDB taxonomy): domain Bacteria; phylum Desulfobacterota; class GWC2-55-46; order GWC2-55-46; family JADFVP01; genus JAJRZX01. The sequence continues at coordinate 19,289 of CAYYUX010000020.1, read as the reverse complement.
AGTATCTTTATATTTTTTCCTCCCGAATACCTTTTGCTTTCTTTTGAAAAAAAGCCTGGAAAGAAAACCTCTATGGGGCCGCCGACCTAATCCAGCACATATGGCGAGTCCGCAATGTCCTCATACCTTATCTCATCTACGGCCTCTTTCTTCCCCTTGCCCTTGAAGAGACGATTCGGAAAATTCACCACAAGGCCCTCTGCTTTGCCGACGTTCTTGTAGGCATGGACTACGCCGGGCGGCACGATGACGACCTTCGGATCTCCTTCTCCCGCAAGCTCCACCTGCCTTACCCTGTATGTAGCCGAGTCCTTTCTTCTGTCCCAGAGATATACCTTAAATGTCGAAGGCCCGGCAAAACAAAAATAATCCGTCTGATCAATATGCTCATGAGGGCCCCGCGCAACCCCCGGGGCTGTCATGGATATGTAGCTCATGGCGGGAAGGACCGCCTCCTCAACCTCATCGGTGCGAAATAGCTCCATTAGCCATCCCCGCGCGTCAGAGTACCTTGTAAGACTGCGTATGATTACGCCATCAATTATATCCGTCACCCACTCGTCTGCCATGCTCATACCTCCACAACGGAATCGTCGCCCACCATGAGTCTCAGGGCCTGGTGCTTATTGCGACATTTAACAACCCTGGCGTCACGCCCTATGAGGCTGTCCTCAAGCCTGTCCACATGGTCCACCACCGCGCCGGAAAAGATAACAGAGTGCTCGATAATAGAGTTTGTTATCGTCGAGCCCTCTCCTATACTCGTAAATGGGCCTATAAAGCTGTCTTTTACAACTGTGCCCGGCCCTATTACCACGGGCCCGCGAAGGGTGCTCTTCGTTACGACGGCGCCCTCGCTTATAGTGACCCTGCCTGTTACGGTAGAGGCCTCGTCAACGTCACCCTTGATATTTCTACCGAACCACTCGTCAAGCACAATGGTATTGGCCGCCAGAAGGTCGTCTTTTTTACCTGTGTCGAGCCACCACGTCTCCAGAATCTCACTGCGCACTGTACCGCCCGAGCTGATAAGCTCTTGTATGGCATCGGTAATCTCCAGTTCTCCGCGCGCCGATGGAGTTATCTTCGAGATGGCATCGTGTATGGCCGGAGAGAATAGATACACCCCTACAAGGGCGAGGTTGCTCTTGGGCTCGGCGGGTTTTTCCACAAGCCTTAATATCTCTCCGCCTGCGCCCACCTCGGCTATTCCAAAAGACGAGGGGTTCTCAACGGGCTTTAGGAGTATGGCCGCCTCGGCCTTGCCGTCACCAGCCATGAAGGACTCTGTAAAGTCCGTTATCCCCGAGCCGATGAGATTATCGCCGAGGTACATTACAAAAGGCGATTCGCCTAAAAATTCTCTTCCCGTGATTACGGCGTGGGCAAGGCCCTTTGGCGCGGCCTGAAGGATGTACTTAATGGAAATCCCCCACCTTTCGCCGTCTCCAACGGTCTGCTCTATCTCGGCGCCTGTCTCCGGGGATATTATCATGCCAACTTCTTTTATCCCGGCACGCGAGATGTTATCAAGGATATAAAAGAGTATGGGCCTGTTGGCTATGGGTAGAAGCTGTTTTGCCCCTGTATAGGTAATGGGCCTGAGACGTGTGCCCCGGCCTCCGCTGAGGATAAGGGCCTTCATCGCCGTGCCTTCGACCATCTCCGTGCCCTGTCCTTCACTCTTGCTCACAGATAACCCCCTTCACTAATCTTATGTTTTTATCTTCAGCCATCTCCGAGGTACGCCTCAAATATGTTTAATGCACCCTTATGGCCGCGCCCTTGACACAAGTCTTCTCAACCAGTCTCCGCCGCTTATGTCCAATACGCGCCCCTCTTTTACCCCTGCCTCCCTCAGCCGTTTTTTCATCAAGTCCCCACAGCGAAAAGAGGTCATAACCACAACATCATACTCAAGGCCTTCTATCTCTTCAATAGACAGCACGGGAAACGACAAAAAACTCCCGGTATTATCCATATCTATAACACCGGCAAGGGTGAGGCCGCGCTCCATGAGTGAGAGATAGGCTATCTCTGCCGTCTCGTCTACCCCGCAAAAGACAACCCTTTTGCGGCCCGCGGCCTCAAGGGCCTCGAATAGCCCCTGAAAATCCTTCCTCGCCACCCTGTAAAGGTTGGTAAAGTTATGGAGGTGCCTGTACGTAAGCCGTGTCTTTTCCGCTAGCCCACGGGGCGTAAGGTAATAGCTGTAACGCTTTCTTGGTATGGTGGATACGGTAATATATCCGCGGGAGACAAGGTTCTTGAGGTATGAGTTTACAAGCCCGAGGGCAAGGCCGAGCTTTTTGCTGAGTTCGCGTTGAGTGAGGCGCTCGTCGCGCGAAATCTCGTCAAGCAAAAGCAGGGACCTGTAATCATTATGGCCTGTATCACCCTTGTTCATAAAATGAACAATACCACCTGTCGTCTCCGCTGTCAAGAGTTACGTTCATTTTATGAACGAATCGCTAATCAGCCCTTCCCCTCCCCCTGCCATGCCGGCGCTTCTGATATCTTGTCACGGCCTTTATATGCTCCTTATAGCTCTCGGAAAAATAATGAGTCCCATCGTTCTTTGAGACAAAATAAAGGTACTTTGTCTTTGCCGGAGATATGGCCGCCCTTATCGAGTCTTCCCCGGGGTTGGCAATAGGGCCGGGAGGCAGACCGTAATGAGTATATGTATTATATGGAGACCTTATCTTGAGGTCTTTTTTTCGGATGTTACCGTCAAAGCCCCGGATGGCATAGATAACCGTGGGGTCGCTCTGTAGCTTTATGCCGCGGGCAAGCCTGTTGTGAAATACCGATGATATAAGCGCCCTCTCCGATGGGTCGCTTGTCTCCTTCTCTATTATCGAGGCAAGGGTTACCGCCTCTGCCGTGCTTAGGCCCCTGCGCTTTGCGAGCCTTGCAAATTTTTCTCCATATACTTCCTTGAACCGCCTTGCCATCACCTTGATTATTTCAGTTACGCTCATGCCCTTATTCAGCCTGTAGGTATCGGGAAAGAGATATCCCTCAAGGCCCGGACCCGGCAGGCCAAGGGCCTTTACAAGGGAGCCGTCCTCCGCCCTCAGCATAAAGGTCTCTTTATCCGCAAGGCCCCTCTGCGCGAGAAGAGCGGCTATCTGCCCTATGGTATAACCCTCAGGTACCGTTACGGTATACTTCTTTACCTTGCCGTCTTTCAGCATCCCTATAATCGCAAGAGGGCTCATGGAAGGGCTGAACTCATACTCGCCGGCCTTTGTCTCTCTCTCGGCGCCTTTGAGCCAGGCGGCAAATAAAAACCCCCTTTCAGACCTTATTATGCCCTTTGCCTTCAGCCTTTGCGCGACACGGCGAAAAGGCGCGCCTCTCTCGACCTCAATGGTCTGAAGACAGCAGCCTCCTCTACTTGCTGGGCCGTAAAAGGTAATATATAGATGAGTGAAAAAAAGAAGAGCGATAATCGCGGAAATAAAAACAATCGTCTCTATGCGTCGTTGCATTCAAAAACCCTTTTTTTAAAAAAAACACCTATGAAACACCTCTGCTGTCAAGGTAGCCCTGAAGTATATAGGCGGCGGCTACCTTGTCCACCACATCTTTTCGTTTGGCCCTTGATATATCCGCCTCGACGAGCACACGCGTAACGGCCACAGTGGAAAACCTCTCATCCCAAAAAATAACCTTTAAACCAGCGGCCCGCTCCAATGCCTCGGCAAAGCGCCTCACCTCTGCCGCCTTTGCCCCCTCTGTGCCGTCAAGGTTTAGCGGCAGCCCCATCACTACTTCCCCAACATCATACTCATCAATAATTCCCCTGATTATCTTGATAAGCTTCCCTCTGCCCGGGGCCTTTATGGTCCGAAGCCCTGTTGCCACAAGAGCGAGTTCATCGCTTATGGCAACCCCGGTCCTCCTTTTACCTATATCAAGGCCAAGTATCCTCATCACCACAATATACCTGCACAACCATCTGTCTTCAAGCAATTCTTGACTTTAAAAGGTTCTTAATATATTATCATTTTCATCTCCCCGTAGGTAAAACCCCTTAGTGGAAGCCTCACAAAAAACTCGGAAGGGGCGATTAACAAAAGGGGCGGTTAACTCAGTGGTAGAGTGCCACCTTCACACGGTGGAAGCCGCAGGTTCGAACCCTGCACCGCCCACCATCAAAGCATCTTATCACCCTCTCCCCTATATATCCGACAGACAGCGGCACCGGCACTCCGATTAAACTGTTGTTTTGTAGTCCTGAAAAAAAATTCTCTTCGACAATAAAACATATTGACACATCTCTGTAATCATGGCTATAATGGCCGCCTCTCAAACACAACAACGCGCTACTCTATCTTAATGCTTAACCTGTTGATTTATCAGCTATTATGTGATAATATGAGAGGTAAGCAGTTAAGGGTAAGTTACCTCTGACTCTGTGGCATCAACAAAGTCTTAAGTTGAAGTTACCTTTAGCCGATACAAACACAGTGGGGCAAGTTTTTCGTAAGAGGGAGAAATAGGGGCGAATTTAATGCGGTGGGGTGTAGCCCGGTGTTATTTGGGGCGAATTTAATGTATAGGGGCGGGTAGCCCGGTGTTATTTGAGGCGAATTTAATACATAGGGGCAGATAGCCCGGTATTATTATTATGAGCGGCTATAATGCGGAGAGGGGTATTGAACGGCAGAGGGGATTCGGGGCGGACTCAATCAAAAATAATTACATCACGAATGGACTTTAAACAATGTTTTATGCCATCATAGGAAGGAGAGCTGGAAATGGGCGTTAATTATCTTGATACAATCGAAAGAATGAGATGGGCCGGAAAACTGAAAAATGATTCTGCCGTTGCCAGGGTTCTTGGAGTTACTCCGCAGGCACTCTCAAATTATAAAAAAAGGGGAGAGATGCCTACGGACCTCGTACTGAGATTCGCCGAGATTCACTCACTCTCCGTTGACTGGCTTATATCGGGTAAGGGCGAGATGTACAGGTTCGGTACAGGCCCTGAGGGCTACCTCATGGCCGCGGAAGAAGCCATGGGCTACGGAGGGGAACCCTCAAGCAAGGGATGTAATTTTTTCGGCACCCTTGACCCCGATGAAATAATTCTAATCGGGACAATGCTTAAAATTCTTCGCGGTACAGATAAAAACCTCTCGGCGGCGCTTAAATGCACCCTTGATACCTTCCTGCAGAGAGTCAAGGACGATAATTGCGATACGCCAAGGCATCTCGAAGAAAAAGAATCAGCCTGAAGAAGCCCCTGTTCAAAAACAGGGGCAGGTGAGCAAATTCAGGACATATAACGACGCAGTATCTTGATTAGGGGCGTTAATTAGGGGCTTTAATCGAGAAAAAAGGGTTGCGGCGGGAGTTATGGGAGTGGGAGTTATGGGGGCGTGGGTCAGGAGACGCCTTTGGCGATAAGATATAGGCCGCGAGGCAGAACCATAATTATAAGGTACCGCCCCCCAACGGCTCTGGCCCTTTTTTTTATATTTTACAATCCTTCCCTTCTCATAGGCATAGAGGCTCTAACCGCCCTTTATATATAACCTTACCCTCTTCTCACCCCCTGCATGCCCCATTCCCTCCCCATAGATAATAAGCTATACCGATATCCGCCTTATCCTTACCCCCTCTCTACCCTTCACTTATTGACCAATCTCCCTCTATATGATATTTTTTATCCTTACCGTTGTTAAATCCCTATCTACCCTCAAGACCCTGGAAAAATGACCGGTCTACAGTACAGTATACTCCGCCCGTGGAGGAGGCAAGGCCCCGGACGCATCACCTTTAAAGGCCTTAATGGACGTGAAGAACTCTTTCTCTTCTCTGCTGACTCCATGACAGAACTCCTTGAAAAGACCTATGGCGTAGAGCCCGAAGTCGTTGCCGTACTCCGTGAGCGAAGACGCCTCGACGCCCGGAGCGCCGCCTATCTGCAGGCCCCCGAGGGCGCAGAGTCCCTTGTGCGAGGCGTATGGATTAAGGCCGGAGACCAGCCCCTTATCTATGCCTTCTCCCTCATTCCCGTAGCCCGCATAGACAAAGACCTCCTCGAGATACTCGAAGGCAAAGATCCTGAACCAATAGGACGGACCCTCAACACTAGCTCCATCCCCTTTACCAAACAAAATCTTGAGGCTGGGGTGATAAACTGCGCCTCCGTGGCAGAAGGCCTTGGCCTTACTGCCGACAAACCCTTTTTCGCGCGCCGTTATGTGCTGACAGGTAAAAAGGCAGGCGCCATTGCCATAAAGGCGGCCATAACAGAGGTCTTCAGCCCCGAGCTTATCGCGGCAGATCGCCTGAAGTCCTGAATCACCCCGTTTTTTTGGAGATTTCGATGAGCGCCACCATAGCGGGAGCAAACAAATTCCACGCCTATACAGAGCTGATAAGGCTCCCGAAACAATACGGCACCCTCCTTGTCCTCTGGCCGACGCTCTGGTCCCTCTTTCTGGCCTCACATGGGATGCCCGCCGTAAAACTCCTTTTTATATTCATCATAGGCACCTTTCTAATGAGAAGCGCGGGCTGTGTAATAAATGATATCGCCGATAGAAAGTTCGACCCCCTTGTGGAAAGAACGCGCAGTAGGCCCCTTGCCGCAGGGACCCTTGAGCTGAAAGAGGCCCTCGCGGCCTTCGTCGTCCTCGCCTCTCTCGCCTTCATACTCGTACTTTTTTTAAACCGCCTTACCATAGCCCTCTCATTTATCGGCATCGCCCTTGCCGTGGTCTATCCCTTTGTGAAAAGGGTGAGCCATCTCCCGCAGACCGTCCTTGGCATGGCCTTTGGCTGGGGCGCCGTCATGGCATGGTCCGCCGTCAATAACAACGTCTCATCTGCCGCTATCCTTATTTTTTTCGCCAATATCTTCTGGTCCATGGCCTATGATACAATATACGCGCTTATGGACATAAAAGACGACGTGAGGATAGGCGTAAAGTCCACGGCCATACTCTTTGGCGGCGGCATATTCACAGCCCTTTACTGCCTGTACCTTGCCTTTGCCCTTGTAATGTGCGCCGCGGGCCTGCTCCTCGGCCTTGGCCCATATTATTACGTTGGAATAATTTTAGCTCTGGTGGTATTTTTATTAGTTGTGAAGGGGCTTAAAAAAAATCCCCGACCCGCTACGGCCTTCAAGGGTTTTCTTGCGAACGCCGTCATGGGCGGCTTTATCCTTGTTTTTATAATAGTGGACCTCATGTAAAAAATTACGCGGGTCGCAGGGTGTAAGCCCAATGTATCGTGCCTTAACCCATTACGGTTTTCTTTGCCAAGCTTTCTTTTTTTGGAACTTTTGATTTCGTGGGGCGCGGGACGCATTAACAGTAGCAGGACACCCTGCCCAATATCGGTTTTCTTTGCCAAGCTTTCTTTTTTCCAAAAGAAAGCGGAAGGTTTTTTAATGAGAGGTATTTATGGCCGTATTTAACGATATGAGAGGGTTTTTAACCCATCTGGAAGCAAAAGGCCTCTTAAAAAGGGTCTCCATCGAGGTAGACCCCGTCCTTGAGATAGCGGAAATCATGGAGCGCCTCGTCCAAAGAGGCGGCCCCGCCATTATCTTCGAGAATGTAAAGGGCTCTGACATGCCCGTTGTGGCCAACCTATACGGCACGCGTGAGAGAGTCGCCATGGGCCTTGGCGTAGCCGAAGACGAGTTCGTAAAAATAGGTGAGTTCATCGCCTTACTGCAAAAGCCAACGCCTCCCGACGGGCTCTGGGATGCCGTTAAGAAAATCCCTTTTTTCGGCAAGGCCCTTACCCTTGGCCCGAAGACCGTCTCAAAGGCCAAATGTCAGGAGGTGGTACATAGGGGGGCCGATGCTACATTAGCGGGCATCCCCATCATAAAATGCTGGCCCGGAGACGCCGCCCCTCTTATCACATGGCCCCTTGTGGTTACGGGCCCACCCAACGGCAAGGCCCCGCAGAACGTGGGCATTTACAGGATGCAGGTCCTTGATGACAGGCGGCTCATCATGCGCTGGCTGAGGCACAGAGGCGGGGCGAGGCACCTGAAAATATGGGAGAATATTAACAAACCCATGCCCGTGGCCATTGCCCTTGGCTGCGAACCCGCCACGACGATTGCCGCCGTTACGCCTGTGCCTGAAAATATCGGCGAATTTCACTTTGCCGGGGTACTTCGAAAAAAGGCAATAGAGCTTGTGGATTGCAAGACCATCCCCTTAAAGGTTCCTGCAAGCTCGGAAATAGTCCTTGAGGGGGAGATACGTCATGGCGAGACGGCCCTTGAGGGTCCCTTTGCCGACCATACGGGATATTATAACAGCGCAGAGGAGTTTCCCGTCTTTCATCTTAAGGCCGTCACCATGCGGCGCAGTCCCATGTATCTAACGACCATCACGGGAAGGCCCCCCAAGGAAGACGCCGTCATCGGCACCGTGCTCAACGATATATATCTGCCCTCCTTACGGGCGCAGTTTCCTGAAATCGTCGATTTTTCTCTCCCCATGGAGGCCGTCTCTTACCGAATCGCCGTTGTCTCCATCAAAAAACAATACCCCGGCCACGCGCGGCGTATTATGATGGGGCTATGGGGCGTATTAAAGCAATTCATGTATGTAAAGTACATTATTGTCGTTGACGAGGACATTGACGTTCATAAGTGGGAGGATGTTATCTGGGCCATTTCCACGCGCGTTGACCCGGGCCGTGATACGATTATAATTGAAAATACCCCCATTGATTACCTTGATTTTTCCTCTCCGCTGGAGTGCCTTGGCGGTAAACTCGGCATAGACGCCACTAATAAACAACCCCCGGAGGTCACAAGGGCATGGGGCGAAAAGGTGGAAATGGATAAGGTGATAAGAGACCTTGTTGATAAAAAGTGGAAGGATTACGGCATAGATTAAACGGGCCGTACCTGTGCCCCTGTCTTTTTAAAGAGGACGACTAAAAATGACAACAGAATCCGATAAATTCGAGCCCTTTGACGACGAGTGGTGGAACCCAAAGGGAAAGCTCTTTACCCTTCATAAGATAAACCCCCTGAGGTTCGATTATTTCATGGGCCACGCCGGAGATGTAAGCGGAAAAAGGGTCCTTGATATCGGATGCGGCGGCGGGCTTCTTTCTGAGAGCTTCGCGAAGGCAGGGGCCCTTGTGACGGCCATAGACCTCTCGGAACGCTCCATCGCGGCGGCAAGAAGGCACTGCGAGGCCGGCGGACTGGAGATAGACTACCGCGTATCTTCCATTGAAAAACTGCGTAAAGCACGGCCCAAAAAGTTTAACATCATCACCTGCTCAGAGGTCCTTGAGCACGTCGACGACTTAACGGTTTTTCTGACGGACGCCGTGAGCCTTCTTACAAAAGGCGGCTTCTTTTTTTTCAGCACCTTGAACAAAACCCTGAAGGCAAGGCTCTTTGCCATCTATGCCGCCGAGAACATCCTCGGCATCATCCCCCGCGGCGCCCACGATTATAATAAATTCGTCCGCCCATCCACCCTTGTGGAGATCTTTGAGGGTCTCGGCGTAGAGGTGAAGGAGCTAAAGGGCATGAGCCTCAATCCCCTTAGCCTTGAATTTAAGATATCCGGGGATCTATCCATAAATTATTTGGGGTATGGGGTTAAGGGGTAAAAGGCGTGTCGTGAGCTATTAACGCAATCTCTATATGTTTTTTGAGTTCGGCCTTAAATTTTGTTTTATCTGAAGCAAGAGAGGTGCCTGTGAAGAATGCAATATTTTTACTCCTCCTTTTATTCTGCCCGTCCATGGCCTTGGCCTCAAATGACCTGCTTGTCTCAAAGAGTGTTTTTGTACAGCTTGCCGCGCCGGAGACCTATGAATTCCAGCCGAATGCATTTACTTATTTTCCCGCCGGCACAAAGCTGTACAAAGGGGATATAGCTGTAAGCTACAGGATGTCGGAACGTCAGCTCGTCTTTTCAGAGAGCGGTATAGCCGCATATATCAAAAAGGGCATGTATTGGGATAACGACCAGTTAGAATCTTTGAGGCGTCTTGGAGGGGATAAGTGGGTTTTTATTACCCGTCCTAAGGATATAATCGTACCCATTACAACTGGCGTCAAACTCGTTGTTGGATTCAGCCGGGGAGAAAAATATCCTCTTGTAAGTGAATCAGATGGTTCATTTATTATAAAAGTTGGAAAGGATAAAATACCTGGCGTTGATAAGAGTTTTGTCCGGAATATCTCCATACCAAGAGCGAACAGCGCTATGGTGGATTTATCAAAAAAACTTACTCCGCAGGATGCCGCAGTCTTCGGCTTGAGTGTTATAGATGGAGTTAGCGGCATAAGAAAACCCTGTAATACAAAGACGGCAATCGCTTCGAGGCATGGCGGAAAAGTAGAAGCCTCGGCAGGGTTTAGCCTGAAGAAATTCTGGCTCCAGTTGGCCTCCAAGGGAGAGATAGAGGCGAGCTATGAAAAAAGTAATGTTGAAGAGTTCGATAAGAACACCAATGTTCTCCGCAGATATTACATGAGAGAGTTCAGGCCCGGTGTATATAAGGTAACACAGTACACTGCCTGCGAAGGAGACCCGGACAGAATATTTATTTATACAAATACAGATATGAATGAGGTTGTAATATCAAGAAAGTGGGGAGAAAAGACAGGCCTCGATCTCGATTGGCTGAGAGGCTTGCCTTTAATTACATGCCCGCGGCAATATTTTGATTTTTACGATGCCCTCGCAGAGCAATCCTTTGCTGAAGAGGAGATACCTTTTATTATTTCCAAGACCGCGCACTTCAGCTCTCTAACCTCGCCGCGCTGTGTTCAACCATCTAAATTGCAATAGCGGAGACGCAAAAAAAGCAAGAGATTTTTCAGTCTGGTTTGACCTGCGTAGCAGGCATAGCAGGAGTGGTAAATCACAAAATGCGGGTTAAGAATTATTGATACTGATAAAAAGGCAGATAGCCGGTTTGGCCACGCCCCCTTAATCATCCCAGAGGTAGCCCCTTGGCGGCAGTTCGATGTCGCCGAAGACCATGGTTTTTTCAAAAAAATAGACATCACGCACATCGACAACCCTCATCTTCGGGGGGTCGGATTCGTCATTAAGGACAAGATCCTTGAGTTCAGTTCTGAACAGGTTCATTGCCTTCAGAACTGCCGTTGAGGTGTCTTCGGCCTCTATAAACCGCACGGCGTAAAAGCCGTTTTTTTTGACCTCGCCATTCCTCTTTATAAGGAAGTTCTTGCCCTGTATACATATCTCGAATTTGGTCATTAAAGACTCACAAAGGTTTTATATTAAAATGAATTGATAGTATCTGCAAAACCCAATCTTATTAAGGGCTCTTGCATATCTGAGTATTTCTCTCCGTGGCCGCGGAAAACATGTAAGGCCCGACCATTAAAAAAGGGGCTAAAGCCCCGCATACCAGATTAAGATGAATGTTTATCCCCCCCAGCCCTACCTCTCGGCCAATAATCCCGGCCCCCCGCGTAATCCCCCGCTCGACTTGCAAGCCCCGTAAACTCAGCCCCTATCTCCTCCCACTATCCCACGTCCCCCCTCTCACCCCATCCTCCCACTCGCTCCGTACCCGTCAATCACTCGCCCGTAAGCCCCGCAACTTACCCCGGATTACATTATCCAGTCTTCTACCCAGGCGCGCTTATCCTCGTCTTTCCATTTCGCCCACTGTCCGAGGGCCTGCGCCTTTTTAACGGCCTCTTCTTTTTCGTTTGCAGAGAGATTTTTATAGATGATAAGCAGACGCCCGCTTGAAGAGATGTCCGGCTGGTCAAAACGTGTCTGGTTGTACCTGTAGAGCAGAGGCCACATGGAGGAGTCTCCATATAAATCCTTTCTGCCTGCTATCTCTTCAGCTGTCTCGCCTTTTTTGATGACATAAAAAGTGAAGGCTCCCTCAACGCCGGTGTAGGGCATGATATCTTTCATGCTCAAGATGCCCTTATCGAGGTCATGAACTATTCTTTTCTTCAGTGTGCGTAGCCCTTCGTGGATTTCCACGAGCGAGGGACTCTCGGAACCGTGGCCCTTGTTCAGGTCCGCAAGGGAGGCGTTAAGGTCTTGAATCTTGTTGACTATCTCGCGGAGTTCTTTTGCAGAAGCCCTGCGCTCTGCCTTGAGTTGTGCCGGAGACTTAAGGGCGGTTGCGGCTGGTTTAGCCGCTGTTGCCACGGGGATGATTGAGTGCATCGCGCTTTCGAGGTCAAGACCCTTCTCAATACTCGCCACCATAACCGGCGTAGATGGATTTTCAATATTAGCCGCTCTCGGGAGGCCTAATAAGGCGGCAGGAGCCGTATTCACATCAGAGACAGGTGCCACAGGCAGAGCCTCGGGCTTATCAGAATTAAGGGCCTCTGGCGCCGCCGATACCTCTGCGGAAGCAGAGACCAAGGCCATTGAGGCTACATCAGGAAGAGCCGTTGCCTCTGGCGAGTCGGCAGAGACTTGCGCGAGATTAAAAACAGGGCTATCGGACTTTTCCAAATCAGATACAGGGGCCGTAGGTCCTTCAAGGGGCATCTTGAGACCGGCAGTAAGAGCTAAAGCCTTCTCTGCGGCCTTTTTGGCCTCATCCATGGCACGAAGCTTCTTTTTAAGCTCAAGATTTTGTTGATGCAACTGTTCTATTATAAAACGTGAGGCCTCGGCCTGCGCAAGGGCCCGCGCTGTCTCGTCTGCCTTTGCCTCAAGGGCGACGTTTCTCTTATTCAGAATAGTAATAGTTGTAGATGCCTTGCGGTATCTGGCGATTATAGCGCTTGTGTCACTGTTTCCGGGTCTAAGCTCCATGCTGGCAGGATATCTGGCGTTACGGAAGGCGCTCTCCGCCTCGGCAAGCTGTAGACGGGTTTCCTCGAGTTTGGCCTCAAGCTCGACGTTTCTGTCTACCATCTTCTGGGCCACATAGTTTGACGCCTTGCTCCGAAGGTCCACAAGGCCATCGCCGGAGAGTTTGGCCTGTAATTCTCTCTTGTCTTTTGAGTGCTGCGGAGCCTTGACCGAAGGCATAGCCCCTGCCCTCTGCGGCCTGCCGTCTTTCAAGTGCTTCTCAATCTGCATATTTCGGGTATCAAGCTCCTGCGTTCTTTTACGCAGTGCCTCAATCCTGGCCCGGGCCTTTTCGGCGAAGGCTTTTTTATTGTTCTCCGTCTCCCGGAGCTTTGCCTGAAGGTTCTGCACCTTGGCTCTCAGGGCCTCTATCCGGGCTCTTTCCACGGGGTCGCCCGTGGCAGAGGCCGTTGTCGGGCCGCTTTTCAAGTTGGCCCTCAGCGCCTGTTCCCTTGTCTTGGACTGCTCCAGAGCTTTTTCCAGTTCCGCTACCCTGCGGGCCTTATTCTCCAACGCTGTTCTGAGTTTCTCTTTTTCATTATCTTTAATGAGCTTTGCGGTATTATGCTTAAAGTCACGGGCCTTACGCTCAAGCTCCGTGATTGTCCTGTTCCTCATCTCTATTTTGCGGCGCAGTATGTCCCTTGCCTTCTCTATCTCCGTTACAAGGGGCGCGGCATCTTTACTAACGCGTTTGTCCTTGGCCGGAGCCGATGTAAGGGTTAGGGTTCTTTCCGCCTCACGCAGACGCGCTTTAAGAGAGGCCCTCTCCGCCTTTATGCGAGCCAATGCCTCATCGGCCTTTTTGCGCGCCATGGCCTGCTCCCTGAGGACTCTGTCGGCCTGCTCTCTTGATGCGCGCAGATTTTCAAGCTCGCTCTTTAAGGCCTTATACTTCAGCACCGCGTCCTGCGCCCGGGCCTTTGCGGCTTCGGCCTGGACCCAGGCCTCGCTGTTCTTATCTCTTGTGGCCACAAGCCCGCGCCGGGCATTTTCTTCTATACGTTTTTTCTCCTGCTCAACAGTGGCTATCCTCTGCTCAAGCTTGGCTATTTCCTTGCTCGCCCGCTTTTCCACTTCTTTGCGTATCCTCTCGCGCTCGGCCTCTACATCAACGGCCTTGCCGCTCTCAACGGCGATACGCATCTTTCTCTTTTCCATGGCGAGACTGCGCTTGAGTTTCTTCTGCTTTTTCAGTTCCCGCTTTAGTTTTGATTCCAAGACCTTCTGACGATCTTCTTTTTCACGCATCTTGACTGTCAGAAGCCTGTATTGATTGTTGATAGCCTCTTGCTTGGCCATGGTTTCCTGAATAGTATCTTCAAGAAAACCATTTTCCTTATCTCCCGAGAACCAACTGAGAGATAGGGAAAAGGCAAGAAAAATACTGACTATCAGACTTGCTCCCATAATCGCATTCCTACATGAAGTGTCTTTAATTCTGCCGTGAAGTCACACTTATACTACGATAACTTAACCTACGAACTTATATTATACATGTTTACATTAAAAAAGTGTTAAAAATTACATTAAAAAGCCTTTTTTTACCGTGCCGGGGCCTTCTTGCCCGTAAAAATCGGATAAATTTAAATTTTTATATGAGGCTTCGCGAGAGATACATTCATCAAGGTTATGACAGGTCTTTTGTCTTGACTTTTGAATGCCATTTACGTATTGATATATAATAGCTTTTTAAGAAGAGTACGCATAATTCCGGTCATAGGTGAAGCCCTGCGGATAGATATATACCGGAGAGCCTGCCTGCATATAGTAAAGATAGCGGGGACAGGGGGAGCGACCTGAGCACCATATACATCTCTCCTCATAGACATATCCAATGACAATAAAGATCAACTCCCTTGAGTCCGATGCGCCTGCAATAACGGCTGTAATAGTCGGGCGTATTGAAAAAAGGACGGTTTTAAATGCCCTCGCCGCAGGGGCGGATATGCTGGAGATAAGGGTAGATACCTTCGCCAAGAGAGATATAGACGCTCTTGTCAGGGGCATCAAAAGGCTGAGGGGTTATGAAGGGGCCGAAAAAACGCCCCTTATTCTTACCTGCAGGGCAAGTTCCGAGGGCGGTGCCGGCAACGTCTCTGCCCGGGAAAAACGCTTGATATTCCAAGCCCTTATGCCCTTTGTGAATTTTATAGACATAGAACTGCGCAAGGCCGGCCGATTCAGTGATATTATTCGCACCGCGGCAAAGGCCGGTGTGGGAGTAATAATTTCATATCATAACTTTAAAAGTACGCCTACTGCGGCGCGGCTTGAGGAGCTTATAAAAAAGGGCAGAGCCCTTGGCGGCGGAACGGTAAAGATAGCCGCCGCCGTACACTCTACAGCAGAGTTAAAGAGGCTTGCCAAAGCGCTCCTCAATCACAAAGGGCTTATCGTTATCGGCATGGGTCCTCTGGGCGCCGCCTCACGGGTTTTTTTCCCGCTCTTGGGCTCACTTACTACATACGGCTCTATTACGGCAAGCTCGGCGCCGGGGCAGATGCCTGTAGCAGAGCTTAAAAGGGCCTTCATAAAGTACGGAATTTAACAAAAATTCTCTATCTCAAAAAAAAGCGGCAAGGGTCAAGATACCCGCCGCAGTCTTATAACAGAACTTAACAGGGTAAATTTTCATAATTCACACCAAATGCACAAGGAGGATGCGAGGATGGCTATAAGGGTTGCCATTAATGGTTTTGGCCGGATAGGAAGAAATATCTTGAGGGCGTCTGTTGGAAATGCCGATATTGAGTTCGTAGCAATAAATGACCTTGCCGACGCCACGATTCTCGCCCATCTACTGAAGTATGATTCTGTTCTCGGCAAAATAAATGCCGAGGTAAGCGCAGAGGGGGACTCTATTGTCCTAAACGGCAGAGCTATCAAGATTCTTGCCGAGCGGAACCCCGCTGACCTGCCATGGAAGGAGCTCGGCGTTGATATCGTCCTTGAGTGTACGGGGCTCTTCAGGAGCCGCGAAAAGGCCGCTCTCCACCTTGCGGCGGGCGCAAAAAAGGTTATTATCTCCGCGCCGGGCACAGATGAGGACATCACCGTATGTATGGGCGTGAACCATGAAAGATACAACCCTGAGACAGATTCCATCATCTCCAATGCCTCTTGCACCACGAACTGCCTTGCCCCTGTAGCAAAGGTCCTTGATGAAGAGTTCGGCATAGTCAAGGGCTTTATGACAACAGTACACTCTTATACAAATGACCAGAAGATACTGGATCTGCCCCATAAAGACCTCAGGCGCGCAAGGGCGGCCGCTCTTTCCATAATACCAACCTCCACAGGGGCCGCACGGGCCGTGGCACTGGTTCTGCCGGGCCTCAAGGGCAAACTCGACGGCCTTGCCGTGAGGGTACCCGTTCCCACGGTATCGCTCGTAGACCTTGTAGTGGAGCTTAATCAGAATGTAACGGCCGAGGCCGTGAACAGCGCCTTAAAAAAGGCCTCCGGGGGCTCCCTGAAGGGCATATTAGGCTACTGCGAGGAACTCTGCGTATCCGTTGATTTTCGGGCCAACGCCAATTCATCCATAATCGACGCGCCCTCTACCAAGGTCATCGGGGATAACATGGTAAAGGTGCTTTCCTGGTATGACAATGAGTGGGGTTTCTCCTCAAGGATGGTAGACCTTGTGCTCTACATAGCCTCAAGGGGCCTATAGCTTTTATCATGCGGACAGCCTGCGCCGCCGATGAGGCATGATATCCCTTCGCGTCCAATAGGTCGTGATGTGTCTCCAGCGACGCAATGACCTTAACTCAACATTTTTTATTTTCTATAGATGGTGCAGGCGTTTTTTTTAATTTTTTGGGGAGGGATTAGCGGGGCGCATATCCTTGTTTCATCGGTGGTAAGCCCCGCCCCATTAGTGGTTTTCTTTGCCAAGCTTTCTTTTTTCTAAAAGAAAGCGGAAGGTTTTATTTATTATTGTGGTTTCTTTTGATAAAAGAAACCACAATAATGGAGTCAAGATGCTCTTAATGATAGACAATTACGATTCCTTCACCTACAACCTCGTTCAGTACTTCATGGAGCTTGGCGAGGATGTTCGTGTATACCGAAACGACGCAATCACGGTTGCGGATATCAAAGGCCTCGCACCGGAGAGGATAGTCATCTCTCCCGGCCCCTGCGACCCCGTGAAGGCCGGTATCTCCGTAGAGGTCATAAGGCATTTCGGGCCGAACCTGCCCATACTCGGCGTATGCCTCGGGCATCAGTGCCTCGGATATGCCTTTGGCGGCAAAGTCGTCAGGGCCGAGCGCCTCATGCACGGCAAGACCTCCATGGTCTATCATGACGGCAAGACCATCTACAAGGGCATTGAAAATCCCTTTCGGGCAAACCGCTATCATTCTCTCATACTGGAACGCGGCACCTTGCCTGAAGAGTTCGAGATAAGCGCATGGACAGACCGCGACGAGATAATGGGCATACGCCACAAGACCTATCCCCTTGAGGGCATGCAGTTTCATCCCGAGTCCATTTTAACGGAGGCGGGTAAAGATATTATGAAGAATTTTCTTCTTAAATACCATTAGGGGCGCATGTCATGGGACTTCAAATAAAAGAGGCCATAAGAAGAGTAGTAGCGGGAAGTAGCCTTAATGAGGCCGGGATGGCCTCTGTCATGGAGTCCATCATGAGCGGCAAGGCAGAGCCCGCGGCCATAGCCTCTCTTATAACGGCACTTGCCATGAAAGGCGCTGTAGCAGAGGAGATTACAGGCGCGGCGCGCGTAATGCGGGACCATGCCACAAAGGTCTCGGCCCCTGATGGCCCGGTGGTAGACACCTGCGGCACCGGCGGCGACGCATCGGGTACGTTTAATATCTCCACGGCAGGGGCCTTTGTCACTGCGGCGAGCGGCCTTACTGTGGCAAAACACGGCGGCTCTGCCGTAACCTCAAAATGCGGCTCCGCTGATGTGCTCAAATTCCTCGGCGTAAATATCGAGGCCGACTCAAAGCGCATGGAACTATGCCTTCGCGAGGCTGGCATTGGTTTTTTATTTGCCCCTCTGCTTCACGGCGCCATGCAGTACGCGGCCCCTGTTCGGGCGGCTATCGGCATACGCACCATATTCAATATCCTCGGGCCCCTCACCAATCCCGCCGGGGCGAAGTCTCAGGTCCTCGGCGTTTATGAGGCGCGCCTTACGGAGATTATGGCAAAGGTACTTCGTAACCTCGGCGCAGTGCATGCCTTCGTTGTATGCGGCGAGGACGGCCTTGACGAATTCACCATTACGGAAAGGAGCCGTGTCACGGAGCTTGACCGTGGAGAGATACGAACCTATTATGTCTCCCCCGAGGATTTTGGCCTTAATAGATGCGAGCCCGGCGACCTCGCGGGCGGAGACGCCGCGGTAAACGCCGCCATCATACTCGAAATCTTCAACGGCATAAAAGGCCCGGCGCGGGACATCGTAGTCCTGAACAGCGCGGCGGCCATCACGGCGGGCGGCAGGACCGCCACCTTAAGAGATGGCTGTAAAGCGGCCGAAGAGGCCATCGACTCCGGAGCGGCCCTTGAAAAATTAAATAAACTCGTAGAGGTCTCCAATCGAGCCGAACCCGGTGCCGAGTAATGGCCTTAAGCGCTATATTAAAGATTAAAGGCGAAGAACTCCGCCTCCTGAAAGAAAATTCAGACTATGCCGCGCGCCTTGAAGCAATGGCGGCAAAAGCAAAGTCCGCAGAGCCACCAAGAGATTTTTTGGCCGCCCTAAGCGCCAAAGGACTGAAAATAATAGCCGAGGTAAAGAAGGCCTCGCCATCAAAGGGGCTCATCCGTGAAGAATTCGACGCCCTGGCCCTTGCCGTAGAATATGAACAAAACGGCGCGTCTGCCATCTCCGTACTTACGGAAGAAGAATTTTTTCTCGGAAAACTCGGGTATATAAAGCTCATAAAGGGGCAAGTTAAAGTACCCCTCTTAAGAAAAGATTTTATCCTCGATGAGTATCAGGTCTATGAGTCACGGGCCGCCGGGGCAGACGCCGTACTTCTGATATGCGCCATACTCGCGGAGAAACGTCTGGTAGAGTTAATAACGCTTACAGAGAAGCTCTCCATGACAGCCCTTGTGGAGGTGCATACCCGGGCCGAGCTGGATATGGCCATTAAGGCCGGGGCGAGGCTCATCGGCATAAACAACAGGGATCTGAAAACATTTAAGACGGATATAGAGATGACGAGAGTTTTAGCCCCCCTTGTGCCAAAGGGCACGGTTATAGTTTCGGAGTCAGGCATTAAAAGCGCAAAAGACATTGCAGAGCTTATGGAGTACGGCGTTAAGGCCTTTCTTATCGGAGAGACCCTTGCCCGCGAAAAGGACGCAGGGGCAAAGTTAAGGGCCTTACTTTCTTTTGGAAAAAAGAAACTAAGCAAAGAAAACCAATAGGGGGTGACGGGGTTCAGCGTTATTGAAGAAAGA
>CAYYUX010000019.1:0-22020 GCA_964474975.1 uncultured Thermodesulfobacteriota bacterium | reverse complement strand
CACGATCCACCTTATACAACCTGATCTACTGTCCTAACAACGGGGATAGGCATACCTCTTATGGATTTATCCTTGACACTGTCCGTGCTTTCAGTTATAATAAAATCCACATCAGAGTTGCAATCGGCCATCCATAAGAAGATTACATATTTGTTAATACTTGACACCGTGATGGCTCGCCAGCTTTCGATTTAATATCCCATGGTAACATTCTCGTGCCCCATCAACCCCTTGCCCTCAGTGCATGGAGGAAAGCCGCCACTATGACCAATTTCAAAAAAGTGCTTATACGCCTGAAGGCTCTGCGCGAGCAACATTCACTCAGCCAGAACGTACTTGCGCAAACCCTTGGAATAAACCGTTCTACTTATGTGAGAAAAGAACTCGGCAATATTCCCATTACCACGGAAGAATGGATTCAACTCGCAGGTAAAATGGACGTAGAGCCAAGTTATTTTTTTGCTACAGATGGAACGGCGGCAGAAGGGTATGAAGAGGGTTACGACAGGGCTCTGCTCGCTCTTTTCAGGTCACTTAGGCTCATGGAGCAGAAGGACCTGCTCACCCTCGTTGTCATTGCCTTTAAGGGGATAAAGAGAAAAAAGGTAATGGAAAAGATAGCTCTGCTGAGTGAGATGCGGAGGATGTGACTGGCGCGAGGCCGATGCCTCTGCAAATGCCTCTGAGGCGAGGTTTTGTCGGCGCATGTGGGGTTCCTGTCCCCGTGCTTTATAAAAAACGCTTCTCTGTATTCTATCCCCTATTCCACTTATCTTTGTTCTTACGTTCCTGCTCTACAGGTCATTTGATATCCTGCGTTTTATCCGTCCATGATCTTCGCTTCTCGCGATGCGCGCCAAGCTCTGGTGTTGATGGTGAGATATGTCCATTGAAGGCACGTTGCCATAATGGGAGAGGAAGATTATTGTTAAGAGGGGCCTCTGCCATGGCGGATTAGAGCGATATCTTATGCGCAATGCAAAGGCCCGACAAGGTGTAGTTAATGCAAGAATGAGGTAACAACGTACCATGCGCCGATACTCGCCGCGTACCCGATGGCCACTACAGGGGCGTATTTCATGTGAGCTACAAAGGTGTACATGTCCCTGCGTACTCCCATACAGCCCACGCCCGCGGCCGAGCCGATGGATAGGAGGCTTCCGCCTACGCCTGCCGTCAGTGTGACGAGTAGCCACTGGTCAAGTCCCATGGACGGGTCCATCTGTATAACGGCGTATGTGAGCGGGATGTTGTCCACTATGGAGGAAAAGATCCCAACGGCTATATTGGCTACGGTAGGTCCGAAACCGCCGTAGAGGTGATGGTTCAGAAGCACAAGGTAGCCCATGTACTGCAATGCCCCGACGGCAAAGATGATGCCGAAGAAAAACAGGAGTGTATCAAACTCCACGCTCTCTATCTTGCGGAAGATATCAAATTGATCTTCCGTGGTTTTGTTATGGGCCTTCGCCTTTCTCTTCACAAAGTATCCCGTGAACATAAGGAGTCCGAGTCCGGTCATCATGCCGATAAAGGGCGGCAGGTTAAGGGCCTGATGAAAGATTACGGCCGTGGCGATAGTGAGAAAACCGAGGAAAATCATAAAACGGGCCGCAGGTTTCATCACAACCACTTCATCACTGCCCGTTGGGGTGCCTTTCGGGATAAACATATAGAGTATGG
The DNA here is from genome assembly GCA_964474975.1 of uncultured Thermodesulfobacteriota bacterium. Classification (GTDB taxonomy): domain Bacteria; phylum Desulfobacterota; class GWC2-55-46; order GWC2-55-46; family JADFVP01; genus JAJRZX01. Next base: position 20,337 of record CAYYUX010000019.1, on the reverse strand, counting down.
CCGCCGGGACCAACCAGTTGATGATGGCGGGAAGAAATAGGGTGAGAAATTGCAGTGTTTCTACTTTCCCTGAGGTCCAAACCATAAGCGTGGTAATGTCTCCAAAGGGGCTCCATGCTCCTCCGGCGTTTGATGCCACTACTACGTTAACAAAGCCCGCTACGATAAATTTTCTGTTCTTTCCGCCGACGGTGCTAACTACGGTACTCATTACAAGTGCGCTTGTGAGGTTATCCGCTACGGGAGATAGGAAAAAGGTAAGAGCCCCTGTTATCCAGAAGAGTTTACCGTATGTAAAGCCCTTTTTAAGGAGCCATGCCCTGAGGGCCTCGAAGACGAGCCGCTCCTGCAGGACGTTGATAAAGGTCATGGCCACGAAGACAAAGAAAAATAGCTCCGCTATCTCTTCGGCGAGTTCTTTAACATGATGTTCTGCGCCGCTGCCGCCGACACTTACCTCGTAAATACCGATGAGCATCCACATGACGCACCCGAAGAGAAGCACGGGTTTTGATTTACGAAGGTGAAGCTTGTCCTCTAATATTACGAGGATATAGGCGGAAACGAAGATGATTAGACCGACAAAACCAACCCAGGCGGTTGTCATATCATGTAGATGTTCCATCAATGTCCTTTCTACGACTTTATTTTTTAAGATATTTGGAATTTGGATTTTATCCCATCCAATTTGAGGTGTCAAAGGTTTATATGAACCTTCAGCGCACCGTTCCAGTCGTTTTATATAATTGCCTTGACCAAAAGCCGCAAAAGTTGGTATCGTAAAAAGGTATACATTATTGAACTTACTCATACGGGTCACATAGCGGTTAAATGGGAATCCCGTTAAAATCGGGAGCTGCCCCGCAACTGTAAGCGGCGACGAAACCTTTGCTGTTGCCACTGGCCGGAGACGGCCGGGAAGGCGAGGGAAGTAGGACGACCCGTGAGCCAGGAGACCTGCCCGGATGAAAAAGGCAAAAGGCCCTTCGAGGGAGAGGGTTGGTCTCAGGTGGGCCGCGGATTTCTCTTCTCTGTCACTTGATATATTGGAGAAGAAGACCGGTCATACCTGTAGCAAAGGGTGTAACGCTCGGTAAGGGGTGGGGGAAAAGTCCCATCATCCATATCGGCGTTAAACTTTTCGACCCATCCCTTCAAGAGAAGGGGCGGGTTTTTTTTTTGGAAGTTTTCAGACAAAGGGACTAATGCCGGTATTATCACCCTTTTATCTATACTTAAGGAGCTTTCGCAGGTATGAAAAGAGGCCTTGTTCATATATACACAGGGGACGGCAAGGGTAAGACCACTGCCGCCGCGGGCCTTGCCCTGAGGGCGGCCGGCTTTGGGCTGAAAGTACTCTTTGTGCAGTTTTTCAAAGAAGACAGCGCTCCTTCGGGCGAAAAGGTTTTTTTCCGCAACTTCGCCTCCGATAGAGTAACTGTGCTTCGCTCCAACTGCAGGCATCCCTTTTTTACCGCTGAAAAAACTGACGAAAAGGCCGTTGCTGAGGCCATCGGCAGTACCTTTCGTAAGGTAAAGCAAATCGTATCAGAAGGCGGTCTTGACCTTCTGGTCCTTGATGAGGTTATCTCCGTATTAAGGGGCGGTTGGATTCAAATAGACGAGTTTATTGATTTTATCGAGTCACGCCCTCAGGGGCTTGAAGTGGTCTTGACGGGTAGGGACGCTCCCCCGGAGCTTGTTCGCCTCGCTGATTACGTCACGGAGATGCTGAAAATAAAACACCCCTTTGACGAGGGGATAAGCGCGAGAAGGGGCGTTGATTTTTGATCTTTTCAAGGGAATCCCGGCCAGGGGGAAAAGGGGTGTGACGGTTGCTTAACGTTAAGAAAAGAAAGGGTTTTATCCTTGTCCTTGGCGGCGTAAGGAGCGGCAAAAGCGATTATGCCCGTAATCTATGCGAGGCAGTCCATACTGGGCGCAAAGTTTATCTTGCAACGGCAGAGGCCCTTGACTCTGAGATGGAGCGCAGGATTAAGCGTCATAAAGAAGAACGCGGGAGTGAGTGGGCAACCATTGAGGAGCCCGTTGAGGTCGCAGAGTCTGTAAGCGCCATTCCGCATGGTTCTGTGATTCTCATCGATTGCCTCACCCTCTGGCTCACAAACCTCATGGGCCTTGGCCTTGGTGATGATGAGATATTAAAGAGGGTGGATACCCTTGGCGTTGTAATCTCCGAGACCCCTTCAATGGTGGTAGCCGTGTCCAATGAGGTGGGCCGCGGCATCATGCCTGTTAACGCCATGGCGAGAAGGTTCGCTGATATATCTGGTTTTATGAACCAGCGTATGGCCGCAGTAGCGGAAGAGGTTTTTTTGATGACGGCAGGGCTTTCTGCAAGGCTTAAGTAATATTTTAAAGGAGAGTAAATAGATGGAATCTGTAAGGAAATGCCTGAAGGCTATAGCTCCCGTTGATAAGGGGCTTATGGAAGAGGCCGGAAAGAGGCTCGACAGCCTTACAAAACCCCGGGGCAGTCTCGGCAGGCTTGAGGATACGGCAAAGAGACTTGTGGCTATTACAGGAGAGCTTCGTCCCTCCATAAAAGAGAAGATAATCTTTACCTTTGCCTCGGACCACGGCGTCGCGGCTGAAGGCGTCTCCGCGTACCCGCCTGAGGTTACGGAGCAGATGGTACTGAATTTTCTAAGAGGCGGGGCGGGGATAAACGTCCTTGCCCGTCACGCAGGGGCAAGGGTAGCTGTTGTGGACATAGGCGTGGACTGCGAGTTTGCCTCTCCTGATGGCCTTATCGAGAGAAAGGTCATGCGCGGGAGCGCGAATATACGCAAAGGCCCGGCAATGACACGTGAAGAGACCATGCAGTGCCTCAATGTGGGTATAGAGCTTGCCCGCGAGTATGCGGGGCATGGGCTTATCTTCGGCACAGGCGACATGGGTATAGCCAATACCACGCCCTCAAGCGCTATCGTGGCGGCCTTTACGGGCCGTGCTCCCGCCGAGGTCACAGGTGCGGGAACAGGCGTAAGCGAGGCCGTGCGAGCACATAAAATTCGTGTCATAGAAGATGCCCTGAAGATAAATAACCCTGACCCGGCAGACCCCATTGATGTCCTTAGCAAGGTAGGCGGGCCGGAGATAGCGGGGCTCGCGGGGCTTATTATCGGTGCGGCTTCCCTGAAAATTCCCGTAGTGGTAGACGGTTTTATTTCTACCGCCGCGGCGCTGACGGCCTTTGAGCTTAATCCCGTAATAGGGGAGTATCTCTTTTTTGCCCATAAATCTGTTGAGCGCGGTCATAGAGTAATGCTTGAGCGTATGGGCGGTAGGCCTCTGCTTGACCTGGACTTGAGGCTCGGAGAGGGTACGGGCGCGGCCCTTGCCATGACCATAATAGAGGCCGGTTTAAAGATATACGACGAGATGGCAACATTCGGCGAAGCCGGAGTATCAGAGGACAATGGAAATTAAGATTTCTTTGTAAGAGAAGCTTTATTTAGCGGGGTTGAGACTCTCTCTTAAGAACCCGCGGGGCTAATTACCGTATTGGTTTTCTTTCTCTTACTTTCTTTTTTTAAAAGAAAGTAAGGAGGTCTTTAGTAAGTGAGACGTTTTTTCCTTGCAGTAAGATTTTTGACCATTGTCCCTCTCTGGCGGGGGTCTGAGGTAAACGAAGGCGACATCACGGGGTCGGTATCGTATTTTCCCCTTGTAGGGGCTGTGCAGGGTATTATACTCGTTTCTGCCTTTTTTATATTAAGGCATTGGTTTTCCGGCCTTGTCCTCTCAACTATACTGGTAGCCCTGCTTACCCTGACAAACGGCGGTTTTCACCTTGACGGCTTTATGGATACGGTAGACGGGCTTGCCGGCGGCGGAGAGAGGGAGAGGCGGCTCGCTATAATGAGCGACCCCAACGCCGGGGCCGTGGGCGTGGTCTTTACTTTTTTCATTATAATCCTGAAGATAGCCGCTCTTGACGCCATGCCTATTAATTTTTATACAGCGGCCCTCTTTTTGTGGCCCGTCTTCGGCAGGTGGGCCACTGTACCCCTTGCCTTATCCTCAAATTACGCCCGCCCCGAGGGGGGGCTCGGCAAGGCCATTACAGCCATAGGAGCAAGAGAGTTTTTTATAGCCACGGGTATCACCCTTGTTATATCATTTTACTGGCTCGGCCCATGGGCATTTTTGATTTTAGTTCTTACAGGCGCCCTTGCTTACATCGTATCGCTCTTTTTCAAGTCAAGGCTCGGCGGGGTGACAGGTGATGTCTTCGGGTTTCAGGCGGAGCTTTCAGAGGTTCTTTTTTTGCTCCTGCTTTTGTCCATAACACGTTAATTAGATGGTAGCTTGAGGTAATAATATGCAGTCCAAAATCATGGAGTCGACAAGGCTTTATCTCATACGTCACGGCCAGGTGGTAAATCATCACGAGTTCCGCTATAACGGCTTTCACGATGTGGATATAACAGAGAAAGGTCTTCTCCAGATGAACCGCCTCGCAGAGACGCTTAAAGAAAGACCCATAACGGCCCTTTACTCAAGCGACCTTACAAGGACGCGTAAGGGCGCAGATATTATAGGCTCCGCCCTTGGCCTCGGAGGCGAGAGCCTGCCTGCCTTTAGGGAACTTCACCTTGGAAGATGGGAGGGGCTGACCCGTGAGGAAGCCCTTCAGTTATACCCCGAGGACGAGGGGTTTATCTTTCAGAACCTCGCCACGGACAAGATAGAAGGCGGTGAGACCCTCCATGATTTAAGCGCGAGGGTTCTGCCGGAGCTACGGCGCCTCATAGAAAAACACCGTGGCGAGGCCATCTGTCTCGTGGCCCACGGCGGAGTCAACAGGGTCATACTCTGTAATGTGATGGGTATTGATCTACAGAGGTTTTTTTCCATCGAGCAGGACTACGGGTGCCTTAATATCGTGGATTATTTTCCCGACGGAATAGGGGTGGTAAAGCTCCTTAACGGCGGACCAAATCAGGAGATGGGCGAGACCAGGCTCTATTGATATGAGAGGATTCATCGTAGCGGGCACGGCCAGCGACACGGGAAAAACAACTGTAACCCTCGGGCTCATGGAAGCCCTGCGGCGCGGAGGACTCAAGGTTCAGGCCTTCAAGGCAGGTCCTGATTACATCGACCCGGGCCATCATGCCCTGTTGTTGGGGCGGCCCTCTTATAACCTTGATACATGGATGATGGGCGCCGAAGGCGTGCGCAGGACCTATCGCAGATATTCAAGGGGCGGAGGTATCGCCGTAGTCGAGGGTGTCATGGGGCTCTTTGACGGTAAAGGCGGAAAAAGCGAGGAAGGCTCGACAGCGCACCTCGCAAAGGTTTTGAATCTGCCCGTTCTTCTTGTAGTAGACGGGGCAAAGGCCGCGCGGAGCGTAGGGGCTATTGTAAAGGGTTTTTGCGAGTTCGATGATGACGTTAACATCCGCTGGGTCGTCTTTAACAGGGTTTCCGGCGAGCGGCACTTTAATATATTAAGAGATGCCGTAAAGGGGGCCGCGAAAGTCAAAGTCCTTGGCTACATCCTCCGTGATCAAACCCTTGCAATAAAGAGTCGTCATTTGGGCCTTATCACAAGCTCCGATGTGGACAGAAAAAAGTGGCGAAGGGCCGTAAAAAAGACAGCTGATTACGTAACGGCCTATCTTGATATAAAGCCCCTTATCGGCAGGGGCGGCGGTAATACAGCCGTGCCTTCGACTGTGAAGCCCATTAAGAAAGCGTCAAAAAGGGCCGATATGCCCCTTATCGCCGTTGCCCGCGATAACGCCTTTTCGTTTTATTATGAGGAAAATCTTGATATATTAAGAGGACTCGGAGCCGATATCAGGTTTTTCAGCCCTTTAAAAGATAAAACTCTCCCAAAGGGCGCCTCGGGCATCTACATCGGCGGCGGGTACCCTGAGCTGAATGCAGAGGGACTTGGAGCGAACGCCTCCATGAGGGCAGAGATAAAGAGTGCGGCGTTGAAGGGCAAACCCGTCTTTGCCGAGTGCGGGGGGCTTATGTATCTTGGCAGGTCTTTAAAGGATCTTGCAGGCAATACCTATCCCATGACGGGTATATTTAAGTGGGGCACAGAGATATTTACAAAAAGAAAGGCCCTTGGCTATCGTGACGTTAAGGTCTTGGAAGGCTGTCCTTTTCTTGCTGAAGGCCAATCCTTACGTGGCCATGAGTTTAGATACTCGGGGATGATCGGCAGACGCGGTAGCTTGAAAAATGTCTTCGATGCAGTTCATCCCGCCACGGGGCGGTCCATGTCCTCAGGCGGATATGTCTACAAAAACGTCCTTGCAACATATATACACATTCATTTTGCCAGTAACCCCGCCTTTGCGCGCGGTTTTATGAATTTATCACACATACAAAAGTCTTCCGAGGAGGGAAGTAGATGACACAGGTAGAAGCGGCAGTAAAGGGTATAATAACTGAAGAGATGAAATCCGTAGCCCGCGATGAAGGGCTTAGCCCCGAATATATCATGAAAAAAATCGCCGCAGGTCAGGTGGTAATTCCAAATAATATCAACCGCAAGGCGCGCCTTGTTGGTATAGGCATGGGGCTTAGAACAAAGGTAAACGCGAGCATCGGGACAAGCTCTGATATCGTGGACTGCGCTGAAGAGATGAAAAAGGCCCGCGCCGCCGAGGAGGCCGGGGCCGATACCATGATGGAGCTATCCGTTGGCGGAGACCTTGACGCCATCAGAAAAAAAGTCCTCTCGGCGACAAACCTCAGCGTCGGGAGCGTACCCCTTTATCAGGCCTTTAAAGAGGCTATCGAAAAATATCACGACCCCAATAAACTCACCGACGATCTCCTCTTTGATGTCATCGAGCGTCAATGCCAGGACGGAATCTCCTTCATGGCCATACACTGCGGCATAAACCGCATGACCATTGAGAGGCTAAAAAAGCAGGGCTACCGCTACGGCGGCCTTGTCTCACGAGGCGGCTCATATATGGTGGGCTGGATGATAAACAATAATAGGGAAAACCCCCTCTACGAAAAATTCGACCGTGTAGTGGAGATACTGAAAAAATACGACTGCGTACTTAGCCTCGGCAACGGCCTCAGGGCAGGGGCTATTCACGACAGCCTCGACCGCGCGCAGGTTCAGGAGATGCTCATCAACTGCGAGCTCGCCGGAATGGGCCGCGAGATGGGCTGTCAGACCATGTGCGAGGGCCCCGGCCACCTTCCCCTTGACGATATCGAGACAAATGTGAAACTCCAGAAGAGGATGAGCGGAGACGCGCCTTTTTATGTCCTCGGCCCCCTCGTAACAGACGTTGCCGCAGGTTACGACCATATCTCCGGGGCTATCGGGGCCGCCGAGGCCGCACGTTACGGCGCGGATCTTATCTGCTACGTAACCCCTGCCGAACACCTGGCGTTGCCTGCACTTGATGATGTCATAGAAGGCGTGCGCGCCGCGAGAATCGCCGCTCACGCAGGTGACATGGTAAAGCTCGGCAGAAAAGACCGCGACCTCAAGATGAGCAAGGCCCGCCGCGACCTTGACTGGGATAAGCAGTTCGACCTCTCACTATTTGGAGAAAAGGCCCTTGAGATACGCTCCTCGCGTATGCCTGAGGCCCCCGAGACATGCACCATGTGCGGTAGTTTCTGCGCCATGGATAACGTCAACAAGTACTTTGAGGAAGACCTCAAAAAGGGCATAAAACTTTAAGTCCTACGGCGGCCTCTTTATTCGCGGACATCGAATATTACGGCGGATTGCTTATCCGTCGGGCAGGGTTGAGGGTAATAGCATATTTAACAGACTGGGGAAAAAAATGGAAAACCCTAACAACGGCTTTTTCGGAGATGATCGCGAAGGCGCCACGGGAGTCAGTAAAAAAAAATCAGGACCCAATTATCATCCATGGCGGCGTTTCTATGCCCGCACTATTGACCTGTTTTTTATCAGCTTTGTTGTAGTGGCCCTTGTGGGCAGTGCCTTTAGTATATTTTTGCCGCATATGGTAAATGCGATTATGCGGACTTTTAAGAACCCCTTTTTATCGGGAGTAATCGTCTATATCTTCTGGGTTCCCGTTGAGGCGTTTTTCTTGTCCCGTGTGGGGGCGACACCGGGAAAAAGTCTTTTTGGCATTCAAGTCCTGGACAAATCCGGTCATCGGCTCTCATATGCCGATGCCATGCAACGTACCTTTCTCCTCTGGATTAAGGGCGAGGGGCTCGGCTTTCCCCTCGTAGCTATCGTGACAAGGCTCTTCGCCTACAAACGCCTTAAAAATACGGGCACAACTCTCTGGGATTCGGCCATGGGAACAGTCGTTACCCATAAGGAGTTTACTGCGCTCAGGACCATAGCCTGTGTTATTGTCGTTGGTACGGTTGCGTTTGTCACCCTTGTATTGACCCTTGCCGGTAATATATAGGGTGTGGAGTTTTGCAGGTCTTCTCCATACTTTGGTAATTGATTGACGGCCAGTTGCTGATTCTTTTCCAAGAGGATTCCTATTATGCTTGCCAGAATTCTATCAAGCGCCACTATCGGCATCGACGCCCATCCAATACTCGTAGAGGTGGATATTGCGCGGGGACTGCCTTATTTTTCCACGGTAGGCCTACCTGATAACGCCGTGAAAGAGAGTAAGGACCGCGTAAAGTCCGCCATCAAAAATTCGGGCTATTCCTTTCCGGCAAGGCGGATTACCGTAAATCTCGCGCCTGCCGATATAAAAAAGGAAGGCACCAATTTTGACCTCCCCCTTGCCGTCGGCATACTCCTGGCCGAGGGTTTTATAAAGCGTGATAACCTCGATGAGTTTCTCCTTGTAGGAGAGCTCTCCCTTGATGGAAGTATAAGACCTCTTCGAGGGGCCATAAGTATCTCCATGTGCGCCCGCGCCGAGGGAAAAAAATTAATCCTTCCAATGGAGAACGCCTCTGAGGCCGCCGTGGTCACGGGCGTCGAAGTATACGGGGTTCGGACTTTATCGGAGCTTGTGGAGTTTTTTAATAGCGGCGAGGGGCTGAGTCCGGCTCTCTCAAACCCCGATGAGTGGTTCCGTAGGGACGAGAGCGGCCTTGTAGACCTATCTGATGTAAAGGGGCAGGAGCATACAAAACGCGCCCTTGAGGTCTCAGCCGCGGGGGGGCATAATATGGTGATGATAGGGCCGCCCGGCTCAGGCAAGACCATGTTATCGAAGAGGCTCCCGACAATACTCCCTGATATGAGCCTTGAAGAGGCCCTTGAGGCCACAAAGGTCCACAGCGTCGCAGGTACGCTAGACGCTAAAAAGGCCCTTCTTACGATACGCCCCTTCAGGTCTCCTCACCATACAATAAGCGACGTCGGGCTAATCGGCGGCGGCAGATTGCCGAGGCCCGGTGAGGTGAGCCTTGCCCATAACGGCGTATTATTCCTTGATGAGATGCCCGAGTTCGGCAAAAATGTCCTTGAGGCCATGCGCCAGCCCCTTGAGGATGGTTATGTGAATATCGTGCGCGCCGCCATGAGCATCACCTATCCCGCCTCATTCATGCTCGTAGGTGCCATGAACCCATGCCCCTGCGGTTATCTCGGCGACCCGGGAAAGGACTGCAACTGCTCACCGGCGCAGATACAAAAATACAGGAGCCGTCTCTCAGGGCCGCTTCTTGACCGCATTGATATACACTGCGATGTACCGGCCGTCAGGTTCAGAGAGCTTACAGATATAAGTGTCGGCGAGTCTTCCGTTGATGTAAAGACAAGGGTGAACGCGGCGAGGTCTATTCAGGCGGAGCGCTTCAGAAAGAAAAAAAGAGGGGCTATATATTCAAACAGCAGAATGAGCACGAGGGATATCAAGACTTACTGCGAGGTGGATGAGCACTCGAAACGCCTCCTTGAGACCGCCGTTGAACGCCTCGGCCTCTCGGCCCGCGCATACACAAGGGTACTGAAGGTGGCAAGGACCATAGCGGACCTTGATAATGAACAATCTCTTAAGACCAGTCATATCTCCGAGGCCATTCAGTACCGGACCCTCGATAGGCCCGTTTATTAAGGGTAGGGGCTACGGGGTATAGATGCGTCTCTATAATAATATCTCAAAGGCGGTTTTCATCTCGCGGCCCAACCGCTTTGTCGTAGTATGCCGTAAGGATGGGAAGGAAATAAACGCCTATCTGCCAAACCCCGGCAGACTAAGCGAGCTCTTTTTGCCCGATGTCATCCTCTACCTTGAGAAGAGTCCCAATAAGGCCAGAAAACTCCCCTATACCGTAGTTGCCGTTCTTAGAGACGATTATCCCGTGCTTCTGCATACGCATCGGACAAACGACGTCGCGGAGTTCTTGCTTCGCGAAGGCTCTGTGCCAGGTCTTGAAGACGCAAAGATTATACAGAGGGAAAAGACCGTCGGAAGAAGCAGGTTTGATTTTTTTCTCTCCCGCAGGAAGAAAAAAATCCTCCTTGAGGTGAAGTCCTGCACCCTCTTTACAAAAAGAACTGCCATGTTTCCCGATGCCGTCACCACGCGCGGGCGGCGGCATGTGGAGGAGCTTGCCGAATTAAGCGGTAGCGGCCAAGAGTCTCATATCCTCTTTGTCATAAACCACCCCTCTATCGAGGCCTTTATCCCTGATTTTCACACGGACCCCGCCTTTGCCTCAGCCCTTTTGTCCGCAAAAGATACCATCACCGTAACGCCTCTTGCCTTTAGTGTTGATAGTGATTTTAAGGTAAAAAAAGAGATTCGCATACTTCCCGTAAGGTGGGATGTGGCAGAGGAGCACAACAGGGACGGCGGGGCCTATCTTTGCATATTGCGGCTTAGGGAAAATAAGAAGATAAGGGTTGGCGCCCTTGGCGAGCTTGATTTTCAAAAGGGGTTTTATACCTATGTGGGCTCGGCCCTTAAAAACCTCAATAAGCGGATGGCGAGACACAAAAAGAGGGGCAAAAAGCTCTTTTGGCATATTGATTATCTCAGGGAAGAGGCCGAGTTTGCGGCGATTTTGCCTATACGGTCAAGTGATGACCTTGAGTGCGGACTTGCAAAGTCTATGAACGGACTCTCCGAGTGGAGTGTAAAAGGCTTCGGGGCTTCGGATTGCGCCTGTCCAACACATCTATTCGCAGGGGAGACAAATCCCATGGATATGAGGGCCTTTCATGATATATTATATTATTTCAGGGCCGATAGATTTATGAAGGGTGTGTAGGGTCGGCTCCATGAGCTTCGCGGGGCAAGTTGCACTTATGAATCGGCATTAAATTTTATCGCCAATTGGTTTTTTTGCCTTGCTTTCTTTTTTTTGATTTATGAGAGCAGGGCGTAAGGCGTTGTTTTAATGAAAACAGGGATAATTCCCTATTGGTTTTCTTTGTCTTACTTTCTTTTTTCCAAAAGAAAGTAAGGGAGGGGTGATGGATGATATATCTTGATAACGCGGCTACGAGTTTTCCAAAGCCCGAGTCGGTTTACCGTACTGTTGATCATGTCCTCCGTGATATCGGCGGCAACGCGGGCAGAGGCGGGCACCGCCTCGCCCTTGAGGCCGCGAGGGTTATTTTCGAGGCAAGGGAGCGGGCGGCAGAGCTTATTGGGGCGGATGATTCGGCTCGTATCGTATTTACAAAGAACGCCACGGAGGCCATAACCCTGGCCGTAAAGGGCCTTGAGTTAGAGCCGCCGGCGCGCGTAGTCTCAACGAGTTTCGAGCATAACTCCCTTGCCAAGGCCATAAGGGGGCTTGGAACAAGGGGTATTGACGTAACCTTATTGGAGCCAGACGCCGAGGGTTTTATCTCGCCATCGGCGGTGAGGGAAGCCATTACCTCTGGCACGGCCCTTGTTGCCATCTCTCACGCTTCTAACGTCTTCGGGGCCATTCAGGATATTGCGGCCATAGGCAAGGTATGCAGGGAGCATAAGGTCCTCTTTATGGTGGACGCGGCGCAGACCACGGGGGCCCTGCCCATTGACGTATCTGCCATGAATATTGATATACTCGCCTCTACGGGGCATAAATCACTATTTGGGCCGCAGGGAACGGGTTTTTTATATGTGAGAGAGGGCATTGAGCTCATACCTCTTATCGAGGGAGGCACAGGAGACGCCGCATCTGTCCTTTTAATGCCCGAGAGGCTTGAGGCCGGGACCCTTAACACACCGGGCATCGGCGGGCTGAAGGCGGGGCTGGATTTTGTCCTTACCACGGGTATTGAGAAGATAAGGGCCCATGAGGTCTCGCTTATGAAAGAGCTCCTTGAGGGCCTTGGCGCCATGGAAGGGATATCTATTATCGGTCCCAAAAAGGCGGCAGATAGGGCCTCTCTTCTGGCATTTAATATCAAGGGGCTTTATCCCGTATCAGCGGGAATAAGCCTTGACCATAATCACTCCATTATGGTGAGGTGCGGCACGCACTGCTCGCCGCAAGCCCATAAGGCGGCAGGCACATTTCCGGAGGGAGGAATCAGGGTGAGCCCCGGGTTTTTTACAAAACACGCTGATATACAAGAGTTTTTACGGGCCATGGAAGAGGTGGTAAGAGAAAAATGTTAGTCCTCGGCATAGAGAGCTCCTGTGATGACACGGCCTCTGCCGTAGTGGAGGATGGCCGTATTATATTGTCCTCCGTTGTAGCCTCGCAGGATTCCATACACTCAAAATACGGCGGCATTGTCCCGGAGTTGGCCTCAAGGCGTCACATCGAGGCCATTATTCCCGTTGTGGAAGAGGCCCTTGGAGAGGCAGGTCTCACCCTTGACGAGATAGACGGCATAGCCGTGACAAAGGGGCCGGGGCTTGTGGGTTCCGTACTTATCGGGCTATCCTTTGCAAAGGCCGTGGCATACGCGAGAGGAATTCCCTTGACGGCGGTGAATCATATCCCCGCCCATACTCATGCCGCCTTTCTATCAAAAAAGGGAGATGAGAGCGGCGGCTTTGAGCCGATCTTTCCAGCGGTGGCCCTTGTTGTCTCAGGCGGTCACACGACGCTTTTACGGATGGACGGATTTCTGGAGTATGAGGTCATCGGCAGAACCCTTGACGACGCGGCGGGAGAGGCATTTGACAAATCGGCGAAGATATTGGGCCTTGGTTATCCCGGAGGCCGTGTTATCGACAGGCTCGGAACCCTTGGCGCGAGGGACGCCGTAAGGTTCACGAGGCCGTATCTTGCGAGGGACAGCCTTGATTTCAGCTTCAGCGGCATAAAGACAGCGCTATTAAGGCACGTTAATACCATAAAGGAATCGGGCGGCTTTAATGAAAAGGCTGTGCAGGACATCTGCGCATCATTTCAGGAGGCCGTTGTGGATGTGCTCGTTAAGAAGGCCCTTCGGGCCCTTGACCGCTCTGATACGCCGAACCTCATACTCGCCGGGGGTGTGGCCTGTAACTCACGGCTCCGTGAGAGGCTTTGTGAGGTAGCCCTTCTGAAGGGTATAAATCTTGCTATTCCCGCGAAAGAGCTATGCACCGATAACGCCGCCTTTGTCGCCGCCGTGGGGTACAGACAGTTTGAAAAAGGCCTCACCGAGGGACTGGATCTTAACGCCATACCCACTTTTTTCTGAGTATGTTTAAGGTTATTTTTACGGGAGCTGAGAGAGGGCGTCATGGGTACTTACAAGGGCCGGACAAAGAAACGTTTTGGTCAGCATTTTTTGCGTGACCGTGTAATCTTGAACCGCATCATCGATACCGCCGACGTAGGTGCAGGCGATATGGTCCTTGAGGTCGGCCCGGGGCCCGGATATTTAACGGATGAGCTTCTGCGCTCCGGGGCCCGTGTAACGGCAGTGGAGTTTGACAGGGATATCTGCGCATATCTCAGGGAGGAGTTCGCGGGCCGCGATAACTTTGAGCTCATAGAGGCCGATGCCATGAAGGTAGATTACCTTGCCCTATCGGATGACAAGGGCGGGAGGTTTAAGGTAGTCTCAAACCCGCCTTATAATATCACAGGCCCCCTTGTAGCGAAGATTATCCGCGAACGCGCCGCCTTCGGGAGGATTGTCCTCATGCTCCAAAAAGAGGTGGCTCTAAGGCTTACGGCAGGCCCGGCATCAAAATCCGCTGGGGCGCTGACGATTTTTTTGTGGTTATATTTTGACGTAAGGCCCGCTTTCGCTGTCTCTGCAGGCTCCTTTTCTCCACCTCCGGAAGTTGACTCAACAGTGGTGGTCATGGACCCACTCTCTGAGCCGAGGGTTCATATCACGGACGAGGCTTTTTTTAGAGAGGTGGTTAAGAAGGCCTTCAGCACTAGAAGAAAGACCCTGAGTAACGCCCTGAAAGACCTGTCCATGGACAAAGAGACCCTTATGTCGGCCTTTGATGAGGCCCATATAGACGCCCGCAGACGCGCCGAGACCCTTACCATTGAAGAGTTCAGCGCCCTTGCCGATGCACTCTTGAGGCGAAGGGAAGGGCGGTCTTCATAATTTTCGAGGGGCATGCGGCGTTGTTTTAAGGGTAGTAGGGTTAATCCTCAAATGGTTTTCTTTGTCCTGCTTTCTTTTTTTTGGATTTATTTTGGAGGGGCGCAGGGCGTATATTCAGAGGTATCGAACTCTATCCCCAAGAGGTTTTCTTTGTCCTACTTTCTTTTTTCCAAAAGAAAGTAGGGGGTTCTTGACTTTTTGTCACTCATAAGATAGAAATAACTATCCATGGAAAACATTCGCTACATTGCCATAGAGGGGCCCATAGGCGTAGGCAAGACGAGCCTTGCCGCCCTGCTTGCCGAACAATTCGGCGGCGTCACCATGATCGAAGAGGTTGAGGCAAACCCCTTTCTGCCGAAGTTTTACAGTAATGTCAAGAAACACGCCTTTCAGACTCAGGTCTTCTTTCTTCTCAGCCGTTATCAACAGCAAAAGGAGCTGATACAGCAAGACCTCTTCGGCGAGATGGTCGTATCTGATTATCTCTTTGCCAAGGATAGGATCTTCGCATACCTTAACCTTGACGATAACGAGCTTACCCTCTATGAGCAGGTATACCGCCTTCTTGACACATCTATCCCGAAGCCTGACCTCGTTATATATCTACAGGCATCCACAGAGGTCCTCCTTGAGAGGATCGACAAGAGGGCGCTGGAATTTGAGAGCGGCATAAGCGAGGATTACCTTGAGAGGCTCGTTGACGCCTATAATAAATACTTTTTCCACTATACAGATACGCCTCTTTTATCCGTAAATACATCGGGTATTGATTTTGTGGAGAACCCATCGGATTTAAAAGACCTTGTAAAGGAGATTAAGTCCATGAAGGGCGGCTCTCAGCATTATATACCCATAGTCTCTCGCGGCGGGGAGTAAAGGGGGTGAGTGTGCCTATGAAAAAAATCACCGTGCCGGGTTTACGCGCCATGAAGTCGCGCGGCGATAAGATTCCTGTGCTTACGGCCTATGACTTCACCATGGCCTCCATACTTTCCTCGGCGGGTGTGCCTGTGCTACTTGTAGGAGACTCTGCCGGCATGGTCTCGGCGGGGCTCGATACGACCCTTCCCGTCTCCATGGGAGAGATGCTTTACCATACAAGGAGCGTGGCGCGCGGCGCCGGCAAGGCCCTGGTTGTCGCTGATATGCCCTTTGGCTCCTATCAGGGCGGGGCTCATACAGCCGTTAAAAACGCCGTAAGGTTTTTAAAGGCAGGGGCCGGGGCGGTTAAACTTGAGGGCGGGGTAAGGTCTGCCCATATTATAAAGGCCATAACGGATATGGATATACCCGTTATGGGGCATATAGGGCTTACGCCTCAATCCGTGCATAAGTTCGGCGGTTTTAAGGTGCAGGGCAGGGCCGATGATGATAAAAAGGCCCTCCTTGAGGATGCATCGGCTATTGCCCTTGCCGGGGCTTTTTCTATTGTAATAGAGGCGGTGCCGGCGGAGCTTGCGGGGGAGATTACGGCCTCTATTCCCATCCCGACAATAGGCATAGGGGCGGGAGCGGAGTGCGACGGGCAGGTCCTTGTTGTTAACGATATGCTCGGCCTTTCGGCAGGCGGCAAGGCCCCTCATTTTGTGAAGCGGTACGCTGATATGGGCTCCCTTGTCTCGAAGGCGGCCCGTACTTTTATGGATGAGGTCAGAGACGGAACCTTCCCCGGCAAAGAGCATACCTATTAGGCGCTTAAGGGGGGCGGTTTGGAGGTCATAAGTAAGATAGAAGGCATGACGGCCTTCTCGCATGATGCAAGGCGTCAGGGTAAGACCATAGCCCTCGTGCCTACCATGGGGGCCCTGCACAGAGGGCATCTAACCCTTGTAGAAGAGGCCCGCAGGCTCGTTGATATAGTAATTCTCACCATCTTTGTAAATCCCACTCAGTTTTGCGTCAATGAAGACCTTGCGTCCTATCCGCGTGAGCTTTCCGAAGACATTGAAAAGGCAGATAGCGCAGGAGTTGATATTGTCTTTACTCCGGGCGCGAAGGCCATGTATCCCGAGGGGTTCCTGACTCGCGTAAGCGTAAGGGGTCTTGAAGATAAACTCTGCGGGCTGTCAAGGCCAGGTCATTTTACAGGCGTTGCCACCGTGGTATTAAAACTCTTCAACATAACGACGCCCCATATAGCCCTATTCGGTGAAAAGGACTATCAGCAGCTACTTGTGATAAGGCGGATGGTTAGTGACCTGAACCTTGATATTGATATCAGGGGAGTGGAGACGGTGAGAGAGGCCGACGGCCTTGCAATGAGTTCAAGAAACAGCTATCTATCGTCCGGGGAAAGAAAAGCGGCCTCGGCCCTGCCCCGGGCTCTTGAGGCGGCCAGGGGGCTATTTAACGGGGGAGAGAGGGCGGCACCGGCCATAATCAAGGCTGTGCGCGGAGTATTAGCCGGTGAAGAACTCATAGAGATAGAGTATGTAAAGGCCGTAGACGCCCATACACTTCTGGACCTCACATCTCTCGGAGAAGGAGGCAGAGAGGCTACCCTTGTTCAGGTTGCCGTGAAGATAGGGCGCGCGAGGCTCATAGACCATATCCTCTTGTAAATTCTCTATTGTCCAAAGACCTTATTTGGTGTTATAATCAGCCTTCATCACGATAAAGCATATAATTATGGAGGAAGACATAAATGCAGCGCATAATGTTAAAGGGTAAGATTCACAGGGCCCTTGTAACGGAATCCAACCCCGACTATGAAGGCTCCGTGGCCATAGACGCCGCCCTTTTGGAGGCATCGGGCATATATCCCTTTGAGCAGGTCCATATCTATAACATAACCAACGGCAAACGCCTCACGACCTATGCCATTGAGGCGCCCCGAGGCAGCGGGGCCATATCCGTCAACGGCGCCGCGGCGCATCTTGCCGCAAGAGGAGATATGGTGATAATCGCCTGTTATGCCGCCATGGAAGATAATGAGGCCCTCGGGTTCAGTCCGGCCCTTGTTTACGTGGATGAGTCTAATAATATCAAAGGCATAAGCGGCAGACTCGCCGATAATGTATGAAGGTGCTTAAAAAGTATTTTTTTACGGGGCTCCTTGTTGTTGTGCCCCTGTATATTACTGCGTATATCTTCACCGTTATCGTAAGGGCCATGGATAATGTCCTTAATTTTCTTCCATGGTTTCTTAACCCCCGTTACTTCATGCCATTTCACATACCAGGCGTGGGGGTCTTTTTTACCATTGCCGGAGTCTTGCTCGTCGGCCTTGTAACCCAGAATTTTTTTGGAAAAAAGCTCGTCGAGTTCGGCGAGGGCATACTTTCTAAGATACCTTTTCTGCGTATTGTATACAACGCATCAAAGCAGTTTCTTGAGACCTTTCTATCGTGGCATCAGGATGAATACAGCAATGTAGTGGTTGTGCAATATCCGAGAAAGGGCGTCTATACCCTGGGTTTTGTTACAGGAAACACGCGGGGCGAACTCGGGGAAAAGATCTCGGCGCCCTCTAAGAGCGTATTTATCCCCACTACACCGAATCCCACATCAGGCTTTTACCTCATGGTCCCCGAGGCCGACCTAATCCCCCTTGATATGTCGGTTGAGGACGCCTTTAAGGTGATTATGACAGGAGGGATTGTAATGCCCGATGTAAGGCAGGATACAGAAGAAAAAGAGAGACCGGAGTAGCCTTTAACACTTGGTCTTCATAAAACCAGTAAGGAGCCCATTTAATATGTCGAGTAATGCCTCTATTCAATCTGATTTTAACGCTACCGATGACCTTTGTATCAATACCCTGCGCTTTCTTGCCGTTGACGGCGTTCAGAAAGCGGCCTCGGGCCACCCCGGTATGCCCATGGGAGACGCTCCCATGGCTCATGTCCTCTGGTCGCGCCATCTGAGGTTTAACCCTGCCGACCCTCTATGGCCGGGGCGTGACAGGTTTGTGTTATCGGCTGGGCACGGCTCCATGCTCCTCTATTCGCTACTGCATTTATCGGGTTATCCCCTTACGATAGACGACCTTAAGAGCTTCAGGCAGTGGGGAAGCCTTACGGCCGGTCACCCCGAGTACAATCCCGCAATCGGCATAGAGACTACTACAGGGCCCCTTGGGCAGGGTTTTGCCAATGGCGTGGGCATGGCCATGGCCGCACGATACCTCGCGGGCCGATACAACAGGCCGGGTTTTGATCTTTTTAACTACAACATCTACGCCGTCTGCGGCGACGGCGATATGATGGAAGGCGTTACCAACGAGGCGGCCTCCATGGCCGGGCATCTTGGTCTTGGTAGCCTTGTCTACCTCTACTCCGATAATAAGATAACCATTGAGGGTTCGACGGACATCGCCTTTACAGAAGATGTTTCGGCGAGGTTCAAGGCCCTTGAATGGCATGTGCAAAAGGTAGACGGGAATAACCTCTCCGAGGTTAATGAGGCCATTATAAAGGCAAAGGCCGAGTCCGCGAGGCCCTCTCTCATCGTAGCGCGTACGCATATTGGTTTCGGCAGTCCCGACAAACAGGACACCGCCTCGGCCCATGGCGCGCCCCTTGGCCCTGATGAGGTTATAAAGACAAAAGAAAACCTTGGCTGGCCCCTTGAGCCTACATTTTTTGTGCCTGATGAGACGGCGGAAGAGTATAAAAACATCGCGTCCAGAGGCGCGGCCCTTGATGCGGAATGGAAGAAGACCTTTAGCGCCTATGGTGAAAAATATCCCGAGCTTGCCGCAGAGCTTACTGCGCTCTTAAATGGTGAATTTTCATCGGCGTGGGAGGGTGACCTGCCGGCATTTACCCCTGCTGACGGCCCAATAGCCACAAGAAAGGCCTCTGGAGCCGTACTGAACGCCATAGCAGGAAAGACTCCCTTTCTTATCGGAGGCTCTGCTGATCTATCGCCCTCGACAAATACCATCCTCAAGGGTTTTGATGATTTTACCAAGTCGGCGGTGGGAAGAAACCTCCACTTCGGCGTTCGCGAGCATGCCATGGGTGCCGTGCTTAACGGCATGGCGGAGAGCGCGGCGTTAATTCCCTACGGCGCTACTTTTCTCGTCTTTTCCGATTACATGCGCCCCGCCATAAGGCTAGCAGCGCTTATGGGACTGCGTCTTGTATATGTATTTACCCATGATTCAGTAGGCCTTGGCGAAGACGGCCCCACTCATCAGCCCGTTGAGCATCTTGCGGCGCTTCGCGCCATCCCCGGGCTTACAGTCATAAGACCCGCCGACGCCACGGAGACGGCCGAGGCATGGCGCGCGGCGCTGAAATCAAATGGTCCCACGGCCCTTATCCTCACAAGGCAGGGGCTACCTGTAATAGATAGAGATATCTTCGCACCGGCAGGAGGCCTTGGCCGAGGCGCATATATATTAAGAGACTTTGCAGAGGGAACCCCTGATATTATCCTTTTGGCAACAGGCTCAGAGGTTTCTCTGGTCCTGGAGAGCGCCGATGTGCTTGCAGAAAAGGGTATCAAGGTAAGGGTAGTGAGCATGCCGAGCTGGGAACTCTTTGAGGCGCAGGATGAGGCATACAAGCACTCGGTTCTGCCTCCTGCCGTAAAACGCCGCCTTGCCGTCGAGGCCGGTGTCTCGCAGGGATGGCATCGATATGTCGGCACCGGAGGCGGTATTATCGCCATAGACCGTTTCGGGGCCTCGGCTCCCGGTAAAGAGGTCTTAAGGCACCTTGGCTTTACCGTGGAAAATGTCGTGGCAAAGGCGCTGGCCCTTGCAGGGGTTAAATAAAAAACACTCTTGAGTCTTTACAAGGCAAAGACTCGGACTCTACCGCCTTTGTTTGTTATGACCTTTATATATGGTATTTATCAGTTGTTTCATCGCAGGTCACGTTCATAATAAATTGAAAATTCAAGGAGTCCGCTTGATATGAATCCCTTAAAAGAACTAAATCACTTCGGTCAAT
>CAYYUX010000018.1:0-22455 GCA_964474975.1 uncultured Thermodesulfobacteriota bacterium | reverse complement strand
AGGGTCTCGAACATACTCGCCATGGGCGCGTGACCCGTGGCCCGGACCCTCAGGATAAGCGCTATGGTATGAGAGATAAAACCAAGGGAGATTAAGACGGTGGCTATACGTCCCGTCAGACGGCATTTATCGGCCCGCCCCGTAAAGAGAACAAGGAGATGGAGTACGTAGAAAACGGCCGCCGCCTCAAGGAATATTAACACGAGAGCGCCCTCACCTCCCATCTTCCCCGGGCCAGATGAGGGTATGGAGCTGAAGCTGAAACCTCACAAAAAGCCGGTCATCAAGAATCCACCCGGCAAGGTCACGAGCTTCCAATGAGCCCGATACGGGTGAAAATAGTATCTTATCGGCCCTGAGCCTCGTACTCCCCATGGAAGAGATAAATTCCTTGGCAAACTCATAATCCCCCCTGTCGGCAATAACAAACTTCATCTCATCAAGAGGGGTAAGGAGGGGTAGATTTTCCATCCTGAAACTATCGATAACGCCGCTTGACGGGCACTTTACATCCACGACCCTTACTACCCCTTCGGGGACCACGCCTATGTCAATACTTCCGTTGGTCTCAAGAACGACCCTCTCGAATCTTTTCAAGAGACGGGCCGCAAGCTCCGGCGTTTCTTCCTGCAGGAGCGGCTCGCCGCCGGTTATTTCCACAAAACCAGCGGGGAAAGCCTCAACTTCACTTAAAATTTCGTCTATTGTTCTTTCGACCGTGCCATCTGCACTGCGGGCATAATCAGTATCGCACCATGAACAATCGAGGTTGCACCCGGCAAGCCGTATAAAGACGCACGGAAGCCCGGCAAGGGTAGACTCCCCCTGAAGGCTGAAAAATATCTCGTTGATTAACATATATAAAATAAGGGACTGAGGTTAGGCCTTCTTATCGTCCCCTCCGTTATTGTCGCCGTTAGCGTTATCAAGGTCGTTATTATTTTCGGCATTTGTCTTTTTTTTAGCCGGTTTCGAACGCCCGAAGGCCTTGTAGCCCTTTGCGAGTTCTCTCAACTTGTCTTCAACCTTTCGGTTGACCGTGCCTACGGGGTACTTGCCGTCCATGCCGCGGGTGCCTGCGGTTTTTCCCGTAAGTATCTCAATGCCCTCATTAACGTCGTCTATGGAGTATATGGAAAAACGGCCATTTGCCACGGCCTCGCGCACCTCTTTTTTAAGCATGAGGTTCCTTACATTGCGGCCGGGAATAATTACGCCCTGCTCCCCTGTAAGCCCCTTCGCCACGCAGACATCAAAAAAGCCCTCTATCTTCTCGTTAACCCCGCCTATTGGCTGAACCTCGCCACGCTGATTCATGGAGCCCGTTATGGCAAGGCCCTGCTTGATGGGGATTTCCGAGAGGCTTGAGAGAAGGGAATAAACTTCCGCGCACGTCGCGCTGTCGCCCTCGATGCCCTCATACAACTGCTCAAAGCATACCGAGGCCGAGAGAGTAAGGGGAAAACCATTGGCAAACCTCGCGCCGAGAAAACTCTTCAGTATGAGATGGGCCTTGTTGTGAATTCTGCCGCTCATCTTGGCCTCGCGCTCGATGTTCACAACACCGCTATCACCCATGTAGGTGCGGGCCGTTATGCGAGAGGGTTTGCCGAAGGTGTAATCGCCGAGGCTCAGGACGGCAAGTCCGTTAATCTGCCCCACGGCCTCGCCCTCAGTCTGCACCATTATCGTATCGTCTTCGATATATTCCCTGAGGCGGTCCTCGATGCGCGAGTGCCTCCTTACCTTTTCCTTCAGCGCGCGCTCAACGTGCTCCACGGTGGCAAACTCCGCGCCATCGGCGCCCGCCCAATAACTCGCCTCTTCAACAAGGTTCTGTATGTCGTTAAAGCGCGTGGATAGTTTGTTCTTCTCTCCGGCAAGGCGCGAGCCGTGCTCCACGACTCTGGCGACACCGGTCTTGTCAAAGGGTTTAAGAGAATCTTTACCACAGCAGGCCGTTATGAAATAGGCGTACTTATCCGTATTCTCCTTGTTTCTCGGCATCATGCTCTCAAAATCGGCCTTCACCTTGAAGAGCTTCCTGTACTCCCTGTCCTGCCTGTAAAGGAGGTAGTACAGAAAGGGGTCGCCTATCAGGACTATCTTGATATCAACGGGCATGGCCTCAGGTTTAAGCGTAGAGGTTGAGACGAGTTTATACTGCTCCCAGACGTCCTCTATCTTTACCTCACGGTTTTTTATCATCCTCTTTATAGAGTCATAGACGAAGATATTTTTTAATACATCAAGGGCGTTTATCACAAGATAGCCGCCGTTGGCCCTGTGTATGGAGCCGCTTTTTATCAGGGTAAAGTCCGTTGAGGCGACTCCCATCTGCACCTTAAACTCCATGCGTCCGAAGAGGTTATAGTACGTGGGGTTGGACTCGAAGACCACGGGCGCGCCTTTCGCATCGGCGTTATTGACGATGAGGTTTACCCTGTACCTCTCATAGGGCGGCTCCTGCTTCTGAATACCGAGCCCGCCGAGCGCAAGGGGCATAGGCTCCTTTGGTTTAAAATCATCAAGGTTGGCAAAGATATGGCCCTTTACATTGGATAAAAAGGCCACGACCTTCTCGAACTCACTAAACTTTTCAGTAATCTCCGTTATGATGGGGTTAACGACGTACTGAACCATCTCCGTCTCAAGGGCGGCTATCCTCTCTCTTGTCTCTTTCTCAATCTTTCTCGCCTCCCGTATGGAGGCCGAGAGCTGGTCCTGAAGGACCTTAAGGCTCGCGTCTATCCGGGATTTTTCCTCTGAGGGCAGAGCGTCAAAATCCTCCTGCTTCATGGGCTTGCCTTCTTTTGCCGGTACCACGGCAAGACCCGAGGAGCTTTTACGGAGCATGAGGCCATGTTCAGCGGCGGTCTTTTCAAGCCTTGAAAAGATTGACTTAGTCCTCTCCTGCTGTCCATCGAGGATCTCGTCCCTGTGGCTCTCGTAATCCTTTGTCTCAAAGACCCTTGGAATATCGCGCTTCAGAGCGGCTATAAGCCCATCCATCTCCTTTACAAAGACAATGCCCCGGCCGGGCGGCAGGTTTATGGCCAGAGGCGCATCAGGCTCAATAAAGTTGAAGACATAACACCAGTCATCGGGAGAGGTCTCCTCTGCGGCCTTCTTCTTGATAAAATCCATTACAGTGGTATGCTTGCCCGTGCCTCCCTCGCCGAGGACAAAGATATTATAGGAGCTGTTGCGTATCCCGAGGCCGAACTCTATGGCGCCCATGGCCCTGTCCTGGCCTATTATCTCATGCAGAGACGGCAGTTCTTTTGTGGTCTCAAAGGAAAAACCCGACGGATCACATAGCTCTGCGAGTTTGGATACATCAAGCTTCTCTGATTTTGACATGATAGTCTCCCCCCCATGAAATTTTTAGCGCATCCTGTTTTAATATCAGTGCAGGTGGCCGTGCCCGTGTCCATGCTCAACGCCCCTGTGCGAGACACTGCCGAAGAGGCCGGGACTTGAGCACCCGATGCACTCTGCCTGTAAGGTAGTATAGAAGATATGATGGTCACGGGCAAGATTTTCATTTAATTCCTTGTATATGGCGCCCATCCGCCACCTCTCTTCCTTGGCTATGTCTATATGGGCGCTCAATGCGTATACGTTGTGACAGATGCTCCATATATGAAGGTCGTGCACACTCGACACGCCGCGCGTTGCCGTCATGTCATTTACAACCTGCGTAATGTCCACGCTTGCCGGAACGCCCTCAAGGAGTATGTTTGAAGATTCCTTTAATATACGCGATACGCCGAAGAGGAGGATAACGCAGATGGATATGCTGATAAGCGGGTCTACTGTCATCCAACCCGTGAAGTATATGACAAGCGCCGCTATAATGACGCCTACGGATGCCGCGGCGTCGCCTGCCACATGTAAAAAAGCGCTCTTTATGTTGAGGTCGCCCGACGATAAAGGGGCAAGCCAGTAGGCCACGAGCAGATTTACGAGCAAGCCCACTACGGCCACAATGAACATGCCGATGCTCTCCACCTCTCTCGGGTGAAGTATCCTCGTGTAGGCGCTGTAAAAGACAAAGAGGGTGATGAGCAAAAGAGAGAGGCTGTTTACAAAAGAGACAAAGACCTCTACCCTGTGAAAACCGTAAGTCCGCTTTTCCGTAGGCGGAAGCTCTGATATATATATGGCCGAGAGGGTGAGGCCCAGGGCGAACACATCCATGAAGACATGGGCGGCGTCGGTCATGAGGGCAAGACTGCCCGTAATATACCCGCCAAAAAGCTCCACGAAAAAGATAAGCCCCGTAAGGGCCGTCGATACGGCGAGCCTTCTCTTAACCCTCCTCTCGCCGTGGGGTCTCTCAGCGCTCTTAAGATTATTATCCGTCTTCATATACTTGCCTCAAGGTATTATCCAGATACTCTCCTTCTTTAATAATAAACTGATATCATGGCCCTCGGCAAGGGCTAAATCTCTCATGACGAAGTTGGGAAGCTCTACCTTAAACTGAGACATACCCGTATCAACGAAGAGGCTGTGTGTTGTGCCACGGCCTGTTATAGAGATAATCCTGCCTTCGAGGACATTCGCCCTTCGCCCCTCTTCCATGGCCCTGTCCTTTCTCACCACGGGTATCTCCTCGGGCCTTATGCAGAAGGCGGCCTTCCCGCCTATTTCAAGAGCGCGTCCCTCGGGCGCCTCGGCCCTGAGTTCTCCGAGGCCCGGGCTATGTAACATTACCTCTTTGCCCGTGAGAGAAACAACAGTGCCTGAGAAGATATTTCTCGTCCCGACAAAGCGCGCCACATTTCGCGTCGCGGGCCTGTAAAAAACATCATCGCTCCTGCCGAACTGCTCCACGGAACCGTTATTTATCACCGCTATGGAGCGGCCCATCATAAAGGCCTCCTCAAGGTCATGTGTAACGAGGATAATGGTGATGGGAAAGCGCTCATGAATAAGCATAAGGTCACGACGGAGCTTTTCACGCACCTGATAATCAAGGGCTGAAAAGGGCTCGTCAAGAAGGAGTATACGAGGCGAGGCGGCAAGGGTTCTGGCAAGGGCCGCGCGCTGTCTCTGCCCGCCTGAGAGCTCATGGGGGAATCTCTCCTCAAGGCCCTTGAGACGCATTATCTCAATGAGCTCGCCTACGACGGCGGCAGTCCCGGCCTTATCCCCTCCGCCTATACCGTAGGCGATATTCTCAAAAACTCTCATGTGGGGAAATAGCGCGTAGTCCTGAAATAGATAACCGACCCTTCGCTTTCTGACAGGCAGGCGGATCTTCTCCGAGGAATCAAAGACCCTCTCTCCGCATATCTCCACAAGCCCCTCGTCAGGTGTCTCAATGCCGGAGATGAGCTTCAGGATAAGGCTCTTGCCTGCCCCCGATGGGCCGAAGAGTACGTTCAGGTCCTCGCCCATGGAAAAAGATACATCAAGGGCAAAATCCTTGAAAGATTTTTTTAGCCTTACGGTTAGACTCATCTAACAAAACCTTTTGCTTTCTTTTGGAAAAAAGAAAGCTTGGCAAAGAAAACCACTATGGGGCCGAGTTCATGGGCGCAAACCCTCGCCGCACGCCCCGCGTATTTCCTTAAAACAAAAAATATAGCCCAAACCACGGCAGAGGCCGCCGGGGAGCCAAGATTATCAAACCCTAAAACTTTCCCCTTGTGAAGATACCGGCCAGATAAAGCACTGCGAATGAAACTAAAGTTATTATGAGGACAAGGATATTCGCAGTATGATTATCGCCCATCAGCACGGCATTGTATATGGCAAGGGGCATGGTCCTTGTAAGGCCGGGGATGTTGCCGGCCACCATAAGGGTAGCGCCGAACTCGCCCGTAGCGCGGGCAAAGGCCATGACCGTCCCCGCGGCTATGCCGCGCCAGGCAAGGGGAAGTGTAATGGTGCGAAAGACCTGAAACTCTGTCTTGCCGAGGAGCCGCGCCGCGTCCTCATACTCACGCCCCACACCCTCGATGGCCGCCCTCGCAGGTTTCACAAAGAGAGGTAAGGCCGCTACAAGGGCGGCTACGACAGCGCCCTTCCATGTAAATATCAGCTCAATACCAAGGCGGTTCTCAAGAAAAGACCCTATAAAGGTCGAATGGCCAAGGAGCGTAAGGAGATAATAACCCAGAACCGTGGGAGGCAGGACAAGGGGGCCCATGATACACACATCAAGGACGTGTTTGCCGGGAAAGTCCCTCCTCGCCAAAAGCATGGCAAGGACAAGCCCAATGATACTCACAAGCACGGTGGCCGTTAAGGAGACCTTTATGGTGAGATACAGCGGGAATAGATTCATAACCCTGAAAACCCCTCTCCCTTAATCCAGAATCACGGCTTTTTGAAGCCGTATTTGCGCAAAATTCTCATGCCTTCCGCACCGGTAAGATACTCGATAAACTCTTGCGCGGCCTTGCCGCGAGTCGTGGTTTTTACTACTGCCACGGTCTGTGCAATGGGGTTATACAGCGACGGGTCTACTGCGATTGCCTTTATGCCGGGCCTCTTCGCTATGGATAGCGCGATAAACCCCGCCGAGGCGTTTCCGCTCTCCACAAACTGCAGGGCCTGCCGTACGTTCTCGCCATAGACGAGTTTTTTTCTTATCTTTTCGAGAAGTCCCATTTTTTTCAAGGCCTCCACAGCGGCCCTGCCGTAGGGCGCGTGCGCGGGGTTGGCTATCGCCACCCTCCTTATTTTTTTATCCAAAAGACTCTTAAGGCCCCTGATATTATCGCGTCCCCCCTTACCTGCGGCCAATACAAGGGCGCCCCTTGCGAATGACCGCATTGAGTCGGCGCCTACGGCGCCGGAGCTTACAAGGTCGTCCATGAACCCGCTATTGGCCGATATAAATACATCAAAGGGAGCGCCCCCCTGAATCTGCCTCGCGAGCAGACCCGATGAGCCGAAGACGAGCCTTACGCGCATCCGCCCATTGGCCTCAAACCCCGCCTTTATCTCAGTAAGGGCGTAAGAAAAACTGCTTGCCGCGGCAACGGTAATCACTTCCTTATCAGCGGCAGAGGCCGGGGACTCCGCTGAATAAATAAAACATGATATTAAAACTACGAGGACCGTGAAAAATTTTTTAATCATCTTAATAGCGTCTACCTCTGCAATCTTGACCACAAAAAAACCGACCCATAGGAAGGCCGGTTTCAAGCAGACTCTCCTTTCCAAGCGGGGAGGCATGTCCGTTTCCAGACCATACCCTGAACGGCCCAGCCTCCTTAGCTTTTAAAAAGCCGTAGGAGAAGAAGGGCTCGGAGATAAAGATATATATTACAGTTAATTCTACGTTATTTTTTCACGGCGGTCAAGGCAAAAGCATCTTCCAAAGGAATCACAGAGCTGGCTTAGAGGGTGATGGATGAGAAAAAAGACTCTCCCGTCTCAGACTCTCCAAGACCAAAACCCGTAAAAATACTCGCGCCAAGGTCGGCAAAGGTCTCTCTTGTGCCAAGGTTTACGCCTGCCTTAAGACCGGGGCCGAAGACGAGCAAAGGCACGTACTCACGGGAGTGGTCAGTGGACGGCGTAGTGGGGTCACAGCCGTGGTCGCCTGTTATGATAAGGATATCTTCCCTGCCGAGGGCAGTCATCAGCTCAGGGAGCCTCTCGTCAATGGCCATCAGGTCGCGGGCATAGCCGACGGCGTCGCGCCTGTGCCCGTATCTCATATCAAGGTCAACGAGGTTGGTAAATATCAGGGCCCGCCGTCCTTCCGTTGTCTTCAGGGCCTCCATGGTTCGGGTCATGCCGTCCATATCGCCTGTTGTATGAACCTCCTTTGTAAGACCTCTATGGGCGAAGATGTCGCCTATCTTGCCGACAGCTGTTACGGGTATCCCGGCCTTCAGGAGGTTATCAAGGAGGGTCGCCTTCGGCGGAAGAATAGAAAAATCTCTTCTGTCATAGGTGCGCCTGAAGGCGCCGGGTCTTCCGATAAAGGGCCTCGCTATGACTCGCTGGACATTATAACTATCAAGAAAGGCGCGGGTTTTTTCACATACCTCATAAAGCTCATCCATGCCCATTACGTCCTCATGGGCCGCTATCTGAAAGACGCTGTCCGCCGAGGTATAGACGATGAGTTTTTTAGTGGCGAGATGCTCTGCGCCGAATCTCTCGATTATCTCCGTGCCAGAGGCAGTCTTGCCCCAGAGCCAGCCCTTGCCCGTGGCCTTTGTGAACTCCCCAAGCATATCCAGGGGAAGACCCTCTGGGTATGTAGGAAAGGGGTTATCAAGAATAATGCCCGCCATCTCCCAGTGTCCCGTAATGCTGTCTTTACCTGGGGAGGCCTCTGCCATGCGGCCAAATGAGGCCAGAGGAGAAGATGACCCCGCAACCTCCTCTACGCCTTCGATGAGACCAAGGCCGAGCCTTGAGAAATTTGGTAAGCGCAGACCGCCCACGGTCCTTGCCGTATTATCAAGGGTATGACTGCCCATGTCGCCATAGGCCTTGGCATCGGGCAGGGCCCCTACGCCGAACCCGTCCAATACGAGGATAACGGCCCTCTTCAAGTTCATAGAGTCTCACTCTGTTTACTTATTTTATTTTTCCGCCTTCTTTTAAAACCAAAAAAGCACGGCAAAAGAACCAATATGAATGGGATCTTATTACTGCCGGGGTTCTGCGGGCTACGCCCAGCCAAGGGCGTAGAAGAATAGGCCCCTGCCATGAAAAATCATTTAAGGTATACCACCGTTACGCCTGCTCCGCCGCTCTCGGGAGGGCCGGGGCCGAAGGACTCTACCTCTCTTCTATCCCTTAAATGCTCGGCAACGGCTTTTTTTAAGGCGCCCGTACCCATGCCGTGAATGACCTCGACTACACTAAGTCCCTCAAGATGGGCGTTATCGATAAACCTTGTAAGCTCGCCGATGGCCTCTTCACAGTGCATGCCTATGAGGTTAATCCGGCCCGTTGCGCCGCCCCCCTTACGTTTCATCTCTACATGAGAATAGCTTTTCTTCTTACCCGCCGTCTTCACTCCGCTCAGCTCAAGCCTCTTTATATCCGCCCATACCTTAGCGCTTCCCATTAAGAGTTCGGCCCTGCCTGCGCCCGCGTCCACCCTCGTGACAACGCCCCTTGTCTTTGAGCCCTTAATGCTCACTCTCTCGCCTACAAAAGGAGGCCTCTGCTTTTTAACGGCCCTCTTCGGTGCTAACTTGGCGGCTTTACTATTACCGACCTTCGAGATGGCCGCGGAGGCAGGAGCGTCTTTTTTTCTCTCCCTGAGGAAGGTCTCCCTGATAGAGGCCACTTCTGCCCGCGCCTCCTCCACTATGGAATTTATCCTGTCCTTGGCCCCTTTTAATAATTTTTCCCTCTGCTCTCTAAGACGCTTTAACTCATCGGCGCGTCTCTTTTCCACCTGCTCCATCTGCCGCGCCTTTTCACGGAGGCGCTCCTTCTCCTGCTCGATAACCCTGATGGACTCCACAAAAGCGCCCTCAGGGCCGGTAAGATAACTGCGCGCCCTATTGATAAGCTCCGCGGGCAGGCCAAGGGCGCCTGCGATATTGATGCCGAGGCTCGGCCCCGGCACGCCGTAGATAAGCGTGTAACGAGGCTCAAGAGTAGCTTCGTCAAACTCCACTGAGACATTTTCATAACCCGGGTCAACGGCCCCGTGGGCCTTAATCAGGTTAAGGTGGGTGGTAACAACACTGAGGGCGCCCTGACTCTTGAGCCTCTCAAGGACGGCAAGCCCAAGGGCCTCGGCCTCTGCGGGGTCCGTGCCGGCGCCTATCTCATCGATAAGCACCAGAGAAGCAGGCCCGGCCTCTTTCAAAAAAAGGGTCAGCCGCCTTACATGGGCGCTGAAGGTGCTGAGGCTCGCGCCGATATCCTGCCTATCGCCCACATCGGCAAAGACAGAAGAAAATATCCTTGCCTGTGAATCCGCTCCCGCAGTAACGGGAAGGCCCGATGCCGCCATAAGGGTAAGAAGACCGAGTGTCTTCAGGGCAACGGTCTTGCCGCCCGTATTAGCCCCGGATATTACCACCACCTTTGTATCAGACCCCACGGTTATATCCACCGGCACGACAGGACCGCCGCCATCGGCCTCTTTTAAAGCAAGAAGAGGATGTCTTGCCTTAAGAAATCTTATATCCCCCTCAATACCGACCTCCGGCACAACGGCGCCGACCTTGCGGGCAAAGAGAACCTTGGCCCCGAGAGCGTCAAGGGCCGCAATAAGCTCAAGGTCATTCAGCAGTCCGTCCTTTACCTCAAGGACATCTGCCGTAATCTCTCTTAATATCTCTATCTCCTCGGCGCGTTCCTGTTTTTTCAGGATAGAGAGTGAGTTGTTGAGCTCAACGAGCTCCATGGGCTCCACAAAAAAAGTGGCGCCGCTCCCGGACCTGCCGTGTATTACGCCGGGTATCTCCGAGTTTTTACCTGCCACCACGGAGAGGACGAAGCGGTCGTCGCGGATGGTTATGATATCGTCGCGGATGGCTTCCTTTGAGCCAGGGTCCTGGATAAGGTTAGTGAGAATATCCCTTATCCGTGTCTTGGAGCTTCGGAGTTTGTGGCGTATGGAGCGGAGCCTCGGCGAAGCCGAGTCAAGGATAAGGCCCTTATCGTCAATGGTCTTCAGGAGCCTCTTACGGAGCGAATCGTTCTCGGAAAGTCCGCTGAATATTGGAGTAAGGTTCGGGTATGCCTTCAAAAAGGCAGGGCCGAGCATGGCCCTGAGGCCTCCCGATACGACAAGGTTGTCTTTTAAAGAAAGGAGTTCTTCCGCTAATATAAAAGCCCCTTCGGGAAAGGGCCTTTTTAATATAGGTCTTATATCGCGCGTCCCGGCTATGGGAAGTCTGCCCGAGGCTTCGGCAAGAGAAGCGGCCTCGGCCAGAAGGCGGAATGACTCTTCAATCCCCTCCATGTCCGTGACCGGGCGTATGGCGTAGACCAGCTCACTGCCCCTGCCGGTGAGGACAAACCCGGCAATGGCGGTAAGGACCTCGTTGAACTCAAGTACATCTAATGTAGCGCTATCCACAGTGTCTTATAAATCCCCGCCTGAAAAGAGGCACGCCGCCGTGCGCAGAGGCGTTCGCGGCTAAGCCCTTGATACTCTCCTGAAACCGGCTGTCTCGACAATATCAATATCAGGGGAAAGAATATTATCAAAGAGGAGGTTCATGCCGATATTATCGCTGGACATGTGGCCGGCGATGATTACGTTAAGGTGGTTCTTCTCGGCTTCCTTCCTGTGCTCCTCGCTTATATGCATGCCTACGACAGTGCCTACTCCTGCGTTGGAGAGTTTTTCAAAGGCCTTCTTGCTTCCGCCTGTGCCGCCTGTCATATCAACAAAGACCTTCCCTGCCTTTCTCCTTCCGGAACCGCAGACGACCTCGGGGGTCATTACCTCAGAGGCGGCCTTATCGTACTCGGGAATCTCTGCGAGGATATCTAGTATCTCCGAGACATAGCGGGGTTTTTTCTCATCAAGGAGACCCTGCAGAAAGGTCACAACGGAGTTATCGGCAGGCGTGTGCATGCACATGAAAGGTATATCCAGAAGCCGCGCGGCGTCAACGGCGCGCATATGGTTGGCAGGCATTATTCTTCTTTGAACCTCGGATATCCTCTCGGCCATTATGTCCTCGGCCACGTTGATGGGTACGCCGTATTTTTCCATGATGCCGGACTGCATGTTCATTACGGCGTGCAGTTTTGCCATTGCACGGCCCTCGGGATGATGGGCAATGATAAGGTCTATGGGCGTGCCTTTCTCGCTGAGGCGGTCGGCAAGCAGGACCTCGCCTACCTCCATGTCTATGCCGACGATGGCGCGCTTTACTTCTTTATCCGGGTCGCCGTAAAGAAGACGCGTATCAGCGTATGGGTTTACGAGCCTCTCTGTATCAAAATACTTTTTCTTCTTCTCACTCAGCTCATCGTAATCTTTGTTTACCTTGGCAAGCTCGGCCTTTACCTCATCTACTCCGCGCGGGTCTACCTCAATGCCGCGTGTATATGCCTTCTCGTATATATCTTTAACATTCATAATTTTATCTCCTTGAGTTTTAATCACTCCCATACATAAAAAATAAGCGCGTCACAGTCCTTTTAGCGGCCACGGCCCCTAATTATTCAAGGCCTTTTTAACGGCCTCCTGAACGGCCTTTCCGCCGGTCTTTCCCTTTACCTTTGCCATAACGGCCTTCATAAGCCGTCCCATGTCCTTCATGGAAGTTGCGCCAAGCTCTCCTGCCGTATCTTTCACAACGGCCTCTATCTCCTCAGCCGTAAGCTGAGCGGGCAGAAACTCTTCAAGTATCTTTATCTCTTCGGCCTCGGTCTTAGCAAGCTCGGGCCTGCCGCCCTTATCGTACTGCTCAATGGAATCGCGCCGCTGGCGTATCATGGTCTGCACAAGAGCGACGTAATTAACGGCCTCATCGGGATTTTTGGATGAACGTAGCTCTATCTCCTTATTGGCAAAGGCGCTCAAGAGCATGCGTAAGGTAGAGGTGCGGCGTTTATCCCCTGCCTTCATGGACGCGGCTATCAGAAGCTTCAAGTCGTCTTTAAAAGCCATAGACCCTCCCCTAATATGAAAATTCAAGATAAAAAGCCCGGCACAAACCGGGCTTTTGTAAGATTAACTGCATCAAATGGCTTAGACTTAAAGGGCGCTGAATTTCAGGGATAAGACATTCACAGCAAGGCCTGTTCCCATAGCCCTCCGGCCACATTTCCCTTTAGTAGACGAGTTTGCCGTCAAAACCAAGGAGCCTCTCCCAGTACTCATCTATCTGGCGCTGAACCTCTTCAAGGAGGTCTTCGGCGCCGGGCCTGAAGAGGTGCTTAAACCTGCCCTGAGGCCTCATCCACTCTGCCATGGAGATTTTTTTCTTTGGTTTGTATGTCACGCGAAGCACGCCGTTCTCCACCTCGTAGAGAGGCCAGTAGCAGGACTCCACGGCAAGGCGGGCGTGTTTTGCGCTCTCCTCGGATTTGGTATACCAGCCAAGGGGGCAGGGCGAGATAACGTTAAGGAATGTGGGCCCTTTTGTCTTTATTGCCTTCTCGGCCTTTTTTGCGAGATCGGACCAGTTAGAAGAAGAGGCCTGCGCCGCGTATGGGATGTTATGGGCCACGACTATCCTCGTAAGGTCCTTTTTAAGCTCCATCTTGCCTTTTATCACCGAACCCGCCGGGCTCGTCGTGGTGTTGCAGGCAAAGGGAGTAGCGCCTGAGCGCTGGATACCCGTATTCATATAGGCGCCGTTATCGTAACAGACATAGAGGAAATTATGCCCCCTTTCCAGGGCCCCCGAGAGGCTCTGAAGCCCTATGTCATAGCTACTTCCGTCACCGCCGAAGGCTATGAACTTTATATCTTTATCACCAGGTATCTTGCCTTTTTTCTTCAAGGCCCTGTAGGCCGTCTCAACGCCGCTTATGGTGGCCCCGGCGTTCTCAAAGGCCGAGTGTATCCACGGTATCCGCCACGATGTGTAGGGATATATGGTTGTGGCCACCTCAAGGCACCCCGTGGCGTTAGCCGCCACGACAGGGGTATCGAAGTTACGGAGTATCAGCCTTACGATGGGAGGTATGCCGCAACCTGCGCAGAGCCTGTGCCCCCCGGAAAAAAGTTCTTCTTTTTTTGAAAAATCCTTTAGCGTAGCCATTGAATCTCCCCTTTATCTGCAGACGGCCCCATCAGTGCGGAGTTCTTCGGCAGGGTCGAAGGTTATATATTTAATAAGTTCATCCACTTTACCTGTCTCTGCCGTTGCCAGTAATTCTTCAAAAACGGCTGTGGCGTCTTCTATCTTATAGTCCCTTCCGCCAAGGCCGAAGATACGGCCAAAGACTACGGGAGGATTCTCCGTCCCGTACAAAAGGGAGCGCACGTCATTAAAAAGCGGACCGCCGAAGGAGCTCATGGAGTCTGTCCTGTCAAGACAGGCAACGGCCTTTAGTCCCTTAAGGGCCTCGGCCATCTCGGCATGAGGCAGGGGCCGAAAGAGCCTCGGACGAAGGAGGCCGACTTTTTTGCCCTGTTTACGGAGCTCGTCAACTGCCACCTTGGTAGTACCGGCGGCGCTTGAGAGTATGACCACGGCCACCTCGGCGTCATCAAGGCGGTATGACTCGAATAACCCGTATTCTCTGCCGAATTTTTCCTCAAACTCCTTGCCCACCTTCGCCACAACATCCTTGGCCCTCTTCATGGCCTCGCTCTGCTGATATTTAAATATAGCGTAAGGCCCCTGCAGGGCCATCGCCCCGACGGTAACGGGATTATCCGTATCAAGAAGGGGGTTTTTAGGCTTATACTCACCGACAAAATCAGTTGCCTCCTCGTCAGTAAGGGGCGTCATATTTTCGATAGCGTGAGTCGTTATAAAACCATCGAGGCAGACCATGACGGGAAGCATGACATCGGGGTCCTCGGCTATCCTCACGGCCTGAAAAATATTATCGTAGGCCTCCTGAACCGTCTCGGAGTAGAGGTGAATCCAGCCCGAGTCCCTCGCGCCCATTGTATCGGAGTGGTCGCAGTGAATATTTATGGGCGCCGATAAGGCGCGGTTGCCGTCGCAGAGGACTATAGGAAGCCTGAGCCCTGAGGCAACATACAACATCTCCCACATAAGGGCAAGTCCCTGTGAGCTCGTGGCCGACATGACCCTCGCTCCTGCGGCCGATGCGCCTATACAGGCGCTCATGGCGGAGTGTTCGCTCTCCACGGCGATAAACTCCGTCTCCACGGCCCCGTCAGCCACATAGCTGGAAAACTCTTCCACTACAGTAGTCGATGGAGTAATGGGATAAGCCGGAAAGACATCGGGGTTCGACTGCTTCATGGCCATGGCCACGGCCGAGTTTCCCGTAAGACCAATCTGAGTTCTTTTTTCCCTGGCAATAGCCATCATTCGGCCTCCTCTTCCATAGTAATAGCGGTGACCTTATCAGGACATTCAGTGGCGCATATACCGCACCCCTTGCAATGCTCCATATCAAAACCCACCATCTTGCCCTCTTCGGCGATAACGGCGGAGTCCGGGCATACTACCCAGCAGATAAGGCAGTTGATGCATTTCACATGGTCAACAACGGGACGGAGCTTTCTCCAGCCTCCCGTTACATAATCGTCGGCTGTACCGCCTTTATCGATGATACCGCCGATGGGCGTTGTTTTAGTATCACTCATATCAACTTCTCCCTCGGTCATGGATAAAATAAAGGTTCTTTATCAGATACCCTGAACCTCGTCATGGCCCCTTTGCATGGCCTTAATATTGCCTTCTATAACCCTTGCGCCAAACTTCTTGGTGTAGTTATTCTTGAAGTTATCAATAACGGCTGTAAGAGAAACTACGTCCGTAACCCTTGAAAATGCCCCGAGGAGCGGCGTATTGGGCATCATCCTGCCTATGCTCTCCAGAGATATCTTACCGGCGTCAACTGTATACACCTTTGCCGGTTTACCCGTAAGGCCAAGCTCCGCGCGCATATCCTCCGGTGATTTCGCCGTGTTTATGATGTAAACGGCGTCTTCATCCGCCCCTTCCGTAAGCCCGCAACCGCTATCGACGCCGGCTATAAGCGTTGGGTCGGCTATGAGCACGTATCCGGGGTTTGTCACCTGACAATGGCGTCTTATGGGCGTTTCGGAGACCCTGTTAAAGGCCTTTACAGGCGCGCCCATCCTCTCCGGCCCGAACTCAGGAAAGGCCTGCACATAGGCCCCTGCCTGCATACAGGACTCGGCGAGGAGCTTGGCGGCCGTCACAACGCCCTGCTGAGCCCTGCCGTGCCATCTTACCTCTGTATGTCTACTCATTATGCTATTCCCCCTCTCCTGCTTTTTATACTCTCGTCTCCTCTTCAGGAGACCTCTCGTCTGCCTGCCATGGCACGTCCAAGGGTAGCGCTGTCCATGAACTCTATGTAGCTGCCTACGGGTACGCCCGAGGCCAGTCTCGTTATCTTTACGTCAAAAGGCTGAAGGAGCCTCGCGAGATACATTGATGTGGCCTCTCCTTCGGAATCAAAACCCGTGGCGAGTACTACCTCGCGGATGCCTTCATCTCCGAGCCTGTTTATAAGCTCTTTTATGCGGAGCTCATCAGGGCCTATCCCCTTAAGCGGGGCGAGACTGCCGTGGAGGACGTGGTACCTGCCCCTGTAATCACCTGCCTCCTCAAGGGCCATCATGTCCTTAAAATCACTTACAACGCAGACCGTATCGGCATCCCTCTGCGCGTCAGAACATATTGAGCAGGGATTGATGTCCGAAAAGGCCATACAGCTTCGGCAGAGCGTAAGTTTTTCTTTAACCTCAAGGATACTTGCCGAGAGCTCCTCGGCATAGCCTTTTTTGGAATTGAGAATAAAAAGAGCGAGCCTCGTCGCCGACTTTTCACCTATGCCGGGAAGACCTGAAAAACCCTTTATAAGCCTGTCTATGGGACCGGCGTAAGACATTTAATCAATATCCTCTTATTTTAAAAAGTCCGGTAGGTTCAGACCGCCAGTAAGCTTACCCATCTCATCGGCGACCATCTTCTTGCTTCTTCTGTACCCCTCGTTTACAGCGGCCACGATAAGGTCCTGAAGCATTTCCACGTCTTCGGGGTCTACGACAGCAGGGTCTATCTGTATGGAGAGAAGATCCTGATTGCCGTTAATAAGGGCCGTAACCATGCCCCCTCCCGCCGAGGCCTCGCATGTCCTGCCGCCCATCTCTTTTTGCACCTCGGCGAGCCTGGCCTGCATCTGCTGGGCCTGCTTCATTATATTGCCGATATTATCGTTCATCTAACCTCCGTCGCTATAGGAATCTTCAAGGACCTTGCCGCCGAGGATACGAATCACCTCTTTTGCAGGGTCTTTTTTCTCTACAGAGTCTGTTTTATTGGCCCTTAAGACGACCTTTACGGATTGGCCGAAATACTCTGAAAAAAGCTCTTTCATAGGGGCCTTTTTCATATCCAGAGATATCAAATACTGAGGGTCTGTCTTTACATCGACACAGTTCTTATTTATCTTTATAACAGCGGCCTTAAGGAGACTATAGAGGGCGCCGCTGTTTTTTTTTCTTACATAATCTAAAAGTCCGGCAACGCTTACGGCGCCGCGCGGCTTAGCTGTGTCATCAGGAAGAGCGCCGGTATTATCAAGGCCCTCATTATTTAAATCACCAGAGGCCTTTGAGGAATTACCGCCCCCCTTGCATGAATTTTTCCCCCTCTCTTGAGCAGGAGAGACGCTTTCCCAGGGCAAGCCTCGTGAGCCGCCCCGCCGGATAGTGGCCTCGCCTGCGTCTCCAGTAGCATCAGAACCCCTGTCAGGATTACCTCCCCTTCTATCGGAGGCCCCAACAGAAACACCCGGCCCCCTGACCGCGCCCGCGGGTCTTCTCCCCTTAACCTCGCGCCTCAGGGAATCAAGGCCCTTTATGAGTTCATCAATAGGCCTTAGGGAATCAAAAGACGAGGCGCGCAAGACCGTCATCTCAAATGAGTGGCGGGCAAAGGCGCTTCTCGCAATACTTTCATAACCCTTTTCAAGTATGAGAAAGAGCATCTGAAGGTCTTCCACTGTGCGCTCTTCAGAGATATCCCTCAAAGCCTCAAGCTCATGGGCAGGGGCCGAGATGACAGCGGTGCCGCCTGTAACCTTTATGGCAGTTACATCTCTTACTATGGCAAGAAGCTCTCCGCATGCTTTTCTTAAATCATAACCGAAATCATATATCTTTTCAATAATATTCAGCGACGCGTCGCCCTTTTTATCAACAATAGCCCTCATTAGCTCAAGAAGCACGGACCTGTCCATGAGGCCGAGGGCCTCTGTGACATCGATGAGCCTTACGGCCTCGCCGCCAAAGGCAAGGACCTGGTCAAGGAGGCTCTCGGCGTCGCGCAGACTCCCGTCGGCCTCTCTCGCGATGGCAAAAAGGGCGTCCTCTTCAAAAGCTATCTTCTCCGTAGTAAGTATCTTCTTGAGATGGGCCTCCATCTTCTGCACGGAAATACGGCGGAACTCATACCTCTGGCACCTTGAGAGTATGGTAAGGGGTATCTTTTTAACCTCAGTGGTGGCGAAGATAAAGACGACATGGGGCGGGGGTTCCTCAAGGGTCTTCAGGAGGGCGTTAAAGGCCGATATGCTGAGCATATGGACCTCGTCAATAATGTATATTTTGCGCATGCCCCCTGTGGGCATGTACATTATATTTTCACGAAGTTCCCTGACATTTTCTACGCCCGTATTCGAGGCTCCGTCTATCTCAAGGACATCAACGGAAGCACCGTTTGTAATGGCGAGGCAAGAGGGACATTCATTGCATGGCAGGGACTGGTCGCCCGATGTGCAGTTAAGGGATTTGGCAAGTATCCTTGCCGCCGTTGTCTTGCCGACGCCGCGGGGGCCGGAAAAGAGATAGGCCTGAGCCACACGTCCCGTGGAGACGGCGTTTTTAAGGGTCCTTGTGACGTGGTCCTGCCCGATTATATCCTCGAATACGGCAGGTCTCCATTTACGCGCTATTACGAGATAAGAGGACATGAACGGTCTATACCCTGTTATATGTTGTTTTGATATGAGCCCGATATTGCCTGAGACCCGAAATTGATAATCATCCGGCGTTGTTCAAATACCGGATTTCAAGGTGTTGCGGAATTTAAAGAGCTTACAGGCGCTGTTGATAGCCAGGCACCCTTGCGGCACATGGTAAAGAGCCGCGGCCGCTGCTTCCTTCCGGACCTGACGGGGTTGGCGGCTCAGCCATTGCGCAAGACCCGGCTATCAACAGCGCCTGTAAACGATACATATATAAAATCATGGCGGAGAGAGAGGGATTCGAACCCTCGGTACACGTGAATGCACACACGCTTTCCAGGCGTGCCCCTTAAGCCTCTCGGGCATCTCTCCAGTAAACTGCTCTTTGGTAAGGCTCCGGATGCCCTTGAGTAAAGACCTCAAGCTAAAATCAAACCAGAGTGCCCGCCCTAATCCCCGTTTTGCCCGCGGTATATACAGTAAAGATGGCGGAGAGAGAGGGATTTGAACCCCCGGTCCCGCAAGCGGGACAACTGATTTCGAGTCAGCCCCCTTCAGCCTCTCGGGCATCTCTCCTTATACATTACGACTTAATGCCCATCATGCCCTTCTAAGGCAATTATCCATCAGCAGAAGTTGCCTGACTCGCGCGCAGGGCTCAAGACGGGCAAAACTTTTTCAAAGGGGCAGGCCCCTTTTGTTCTCTGTAGAGATACCGTCTGAATATCCCTGCGGGCCTCGGCAAAAACTTATTTGGTTATTGCAGGCTCTTTTAAAACAAAACGGAATCTCTTATTGTTAAAGGAGTTAAACTCCGGAAACTGCGTAAATATCCAGCCCCTTGTCTCCACCTTCCCGCCCTTCTTCTGCAGGTCGATAAGCGCCGCGGGATTCTTCGCCTCATTGGAACGGCTCTCAATATGGTCTCCGTTGATGGCGTAGTCGGGGACAAGGACCTCTACTTTTATCTCATAGCCGTCATCGGTGAGCTGTGTTGTAGAGCCTACCTTCAGCTCAACGGTCTTGGTGGCCCTCGCGGCGAGGTCTGTTATCTCCAGAGTTACAGACTTCCATTTTTTCCTGACCTCGTCGGATATCTTAACCGCTTTTTTGGTCTTTATCTGTGAGTGTGAGGCCTTGGCAATATCATCAGTGGTCTTTTCCATAGAGGGATGACCGCTTGGCATGGCCTGCTTCGCCCCTGCGGAAGCCGCTGTCTTTTTGGCAACAGGAGCCTGTTTCTTTTCCCCTCCGCACCCGGCAAGGGCCAGAACGGCTACTGCCATGAATATGATTAAGAATGACCCCGGAAAAAAGGCCGACCGGCTTGCATGCTTTTTCATCCCTATCTTACCTCCACTTTTATTTTACGAAAATATAACATATAGGCCGATTAGTTGAAAGAAAAAACTCTTACGCAAGAGGGTTATCGTCACTCCCCTGATCTGCCGGCTTTTAGCGGCTCACCTGCGCGCGCCAACTCTGTTCAAGGTCTTTATAAGAGAGAAATATTGCGGCCCTGAGGGCAGCGTCAGCATCAAGGCCGCGGCCAAGGCCCGTAAGTATCCTCTTTAGTGAGGAAAAACCGAATTCGTCGATAATAAAGGCCGTCACAGAGAGGCTCAGCGTGTAGGCCTTTGCCGCCTTCTCAGGCGGCAGGTTCATAAAAGACCTGCCCAGAGAATCCAGAGGCATACCTCCCTCGGCCACAAGGGCCTTAACAGCGGCGGAAAATCCCGGCCTGCGCGCTCCCTCTTCGTACTGCGCCAGCCCCTCATTGAGCCACGCCGGCGCCCGACCCCTCGAGAGTCTGTATACAAGGGCATGGGTATACTCGTGGAATATTACCCTCTCCAACTCCCCGGTACGCTCCACGAGGCCTCCGGCAGGCATCTTTATCTTTCCGTCGTATATGGCCCCCACCCATGAAGGGGACCTTGTAATATCAAAAAAATCTTTCTCGGGATAAAGCACGGCCCCGATACTATCAGTCGGCCAGTAGAGAAGATCGGCGCCGACTTTTCGATAGGCCTCCTCAAGGACAAGAGAGATTACGTGAGCGGCAACGGTATTCTCCGAGCCATAAAACACAACATGAAAATGCCCGCCTCTCTTTACAGACACGGGACTGCCCCCGGCACCTGCGATGCCTTCTCCCGCGCCGGGACATATTGACAAAACCGTAGCCAGCAGGGCCATCATCAGACTCCGTCTCAAGGCCGTCCGGCAGTTGGCCTCCTGGCGCAAAGCCCCCGTCATCAGCGCCTCTTTCTTATCTTTACCGCCCCGAGGATGAGGTTTGCGACAACGGCCACAAAACCCAGCTCATCTTCGGTAAATTCCTTTGTAACAACTGTCTCGATGTTGAGCGCACCAAAGGGCTCTTCTCCGGAGAATATGGGGTAGGTATACATGGACTTTATCTTATACTGCTCTTCCTTTGTCTCGGGAAAGTAGTGATAGCGCTCGTCGACGCTTACGTCTTCTATAAGAAGGGGATGACGTTTCTCAAGGGCCGAGCCTGTAATGCCCTCGCCGCTCTTGAGCTTAGCCACGCCAACGGCCCCCTGACTGAGCCCGAAGGTCCCCTCAAGGACAAGGTGAGCCCCTTCCCAGAGATATATGGAACAGATATCAACGCCTATCCTCACCGCCGTCTTCTCGGCAACGGAATTCAAGACATCCCTTATATCATAATCCGATGAGGCGAGCATGCTCAGCTCCGCAAGGGTCATTATCTCCTGCTTTTCCCTGTCGGCGCGTTCGGCCTCAACGAAGAATCTCCCCTGCTCGTCAAAGACAAGGGGCATGAGGTTCTGTTTTGAGAGATGGGGGTTTATGGTCTTGCTCGCGGCAGAGGCCGTATTGTACTCCAGATAGCCGCACTCGCAGGAGGACTTTATCTTATACTCATCGACCTTCACGGAGTGCATCTTCTTGCCGCATTTTTTGCACCTTATTACAAGTTCCATCTTGTCTCCATTTTAGATATTACCATTAAAGCCGTGGCCTGCGAGGCGTATCAAGCCGCGACCTGCCCGCACTTTAAATCTCCCGACCCTTTGCCAGGCTACCCGCCATCTCCATCGCACCTGCAGGCATTCTAAGGGGAGAGCGGAAACTTCATCTTTATGACGCGGCCCGGCTTATGGGGCATCTTCACGGGTTTACCGTCAAAGACAAGGGTCGCTCCACCGGCGTTACCTATTACAAGGCTAACGCCGCTTTTCATAAGCCACTGTTTTGCTTCGCCTTTTTTCAACAACACATCAAAAGGCTTTTTTTTGTCAATGGTGAGCTTCAGCCAGAGATTATCCGTGGCAATTATCTTAAGTACATGTCCGGGAGTGGCGGCGGCCTCATGTTCGGACACAGGCACGGCCGCAGAAGCCGTAACAGACGGTTCCACACTTTCAACGGGCGCCGAAGGCGCGGCCACGCCCGGTGTATTTACAAGTCGTTCTTCAGGCCCCGAACCTCGAAGGAAGTAAAAACCTATGATTATCAAGAGCCCGAGGGCCAGAAGCAGGCCCATTACCTTCTTCGAGCCAAGAGATACGGCCCTCTCCGGGCCTGGAGCCGCAACCTCTGAGGGCACTTCCTCAAGAGGGGCGTTGTCCTTCATGAAAAGCTCATAACGGAGGAGCAGATCCGTCTCGTCAAGCCCCATGAACTTGCACGACGCTTTTATATACCCCTTGACAAAGGCCTCTTGCGGCAGGGCATTGAAGTTATCGGCCTCAAGGTCCGCAAGTCTCTTAACGGGTATGCGCGTTGCCGCATGGACATCGTGAAGAGAAAAGCCCCTCAGCTCCCTTTCCCTCTTGAGACAGGCTCCGGGACTCTCCATACCTTTACCCCTCTTATCTCCATCTGAAAATTTTATGGAAA
>CAYYUX010000017.1:0-24356 GCA_964474975.1 uncultured Thermodesulfobacteriota bacterium | reverse complement strand
TATTGACAAGCTTGTCCGTGGCCTGCGCCGATAGGATAGTGGATATGAGCAGTTCAAGTGGATTTGAGAAAACCAGGGCGCTCCCTGCCCCGGGAAATTCAACGGCGAGGATACGAAGGACCTTGGCGGCCCTTTTTTTCCTCTCTTTTTCAGGGGATAGGCTCATAATATGGCGGAGGAAGGGGCCTTAGTTTTTACGCTCAATAACATAATCCGCGACTGCCATAAGAGACATCCTCATCACATCGGGCTTAAAGGCCTCAAGGCCTTGCTTCGCATCAGCTATATACTCCATGGCCCGTCTGCGTGTATACTCAATGCCTTCGTACCTCTTGATAATGTCAATAACATCACCTGCATTAATACGGCTCTCATCTGAGGCCTCAAGGGCCCTCTTAAGAAAACGCCTCTCTTGCTCATCGGCAAGGCTGTAGGCGCGTATAAGCGGCATCGTGGCCTTACCCTCTCTGATATCATTACAGATGGATTTACCGAGGTCTTTATCTGTGGAGATATAATCAAGGCAATCGTCCATTAGCTGGTAGGCTATGCCAAGGCCCATGCCGTAGCGCGAAAGGGCTACCTCCTCATCAAGAGAGGCCCCGCATGCAATGGCCGCCACCTGTGACGAGGCGGCGAATAATACCGCCGTCTTATTGGTAACCACCTCTAAATACTCCTCTTCCGTGGTCTCTATGTCGCCGTGCTTGATAAGTTGCATGACCTCGCCCTCGGCCATACGAGTAGTAGTCCCGGCGAGTATCTTCAAAATCCTCTCATTACCGTTGCTGACGGCAAGAGAAAAGGCCCTTGAGAGGAGATAGTCGCCAACGAGTACGCTCGCGCCGTCGCCCCATACCTCGTTGGCAGTGGTCTTGCCCCGTCTGAGGTTGGCGTTATCCACTACATCGTCATGTAAAAGAGTAGCCGTATGTATGTACTCTATAACGGCCGCAAGGTCTATGTGTAGATCCCCTTTGTAATCAAAGAGCTTTGAGCATAGGAGCATGATAAGGGGTCTGAAGCGCTTTCCGCCGCTCGCGAGTATATACTCGCCCACTTTGCCGACAAGCCTCACATCAGAGTTGATATTCACCCTGAAAGACTCTTCGACGCGCCGGACATCGTCTTTTACAAGGTCCATGACCTCCTGGATACGCATAAACCCCTCACTCTCCTCTGACATAATTAAAAAAAACCTCTGCTCTCGGGATATTTAATGTTACCCCAAGCATACCCGCGCTGTCAAAAGATTTCACCTCAGGAGACTGCGGCAATGAGACAAAGCCTCTGCAATAAAATCTCAGAGTACGCATATATCGCTGAGCAGACATCGGGAGCACTTCAATACATCCACCTTCTGCGGACAGATATCAAGAATCCCAAGCCTGCAGAGGGCAAAATCATACTTCACCGGGTCCCGGGGGTCGAGGCGCTTAAGGGACTCCGTAATCTCCTCGGCCATCTTCCAGTCCCTCGACTTTCTCGTTGTAAGCCCGAGGTTTACCGATATGCGGGCTATATGGGTATCAAGGGGCACGATAAGTTTTGAGGGAGATACATCCCGCCATATACCGAAATCAATGCCGTCGCCCCGGCGCACCATCCAGCGCAGATACAGATTAAGCCTCTTGCATGGACTCCCCGCTGAGGGAGAGGGGAAAAAAAACCTCACACC
Organism: uncultured Thermodesulfobacteriota bacterium; assembly: GCA_964474975.1. GTDB lineage: Bacteria > Desulfobacterota > GWC2-55-46 > GWC2-55-46 > JADFVP01 > JAJRZX01. The sequence goes on along the minus strand of CAYYUX010000017.1, from coordinate 22,678 downwards.
GGCCTTTGGCGGGAGTTTATCGGCGCCGTATACAGCAGAGGCGTCAAGGGCCAGCGCCCCTGCCGTAAAGGCGCGGAGCGCCTCTTTGATATTCTTGTCACTCGATGAATAGCCCCTCAGAAAAAACCCCCCGATGGAGCCGCTTGTCTCTATCATCTGACGGGCAAAGTAGAGAAGGCACGAAATATCCTCGCCCACATTAAACCTGTGGCGAAAATCCATAAAAAGCCTGCCGTCTATACGGGGGCGAAAGTTTGCGACAAAACCTGCGGGGTCGCCCTCCATTACGGCAAGGACCTTCTCTATGCTCTTTTTAATTCCCGCCACCCTGCCGTAGGCGAGGCTTGAGGCTATTAGCCCCACTATCTCACGATCTGCCGGGGCGCTGAAACAGTGAAGATAAAAGAGGGGGTCGCTTGAGAGAAACTCCCTGTCATAGGCCTTGACAAGCCTATCAAGGCGTCTCTTCAGAAGCGATCGCCCCCTTATTTGAGTTTTTTCTTTCATCTCTTCAACCTCTTTTAATAACATGGTAATTTATATTCACCGTTAAAGTCAACAGCAGGGCCGGTGATCAGCCCCGCAGAAGAGGTGCGCAGATAAAAAATCCTTTTAGCCCCTGATGAAATACTATATAATACAGCCCTTACGGATTAGCGGCACGGCACCGAAAGGAGGCACCATGAGAATGGGCAAAATATTCTTAAGCGTAATCCTCTTGATAACGGCATTGTTACCGGCGATAGACGCACACGCCGATGAATCGGCTCTATTCAAGGCATTCCTGAAGGCCTACAATACCAATATCGGCATGGACCGTATTATCGGGACAAACAAAGACCTTGTCCCTGCGGAGATTATGGCCCTTCTTAAGAAGAGTCATGATAATAAAATAACACCTGAGGAAAGGGCGCAAAATCAATACATGGCAGAGACCATGGCGAGGGCCTACAAAGATGTCACAGGGGACATCTCATACCTTATTAAGGTTAAAAAGGATATATTCAACTCCAGGCTTCATGCACCGGTAAATAGCGTAAATAAAGATGGAATCCATACAGTGGACATGCCCCGTGCAACGGCCCATGAAAAAAATGTCTTCAAACCCGACAATATCATCATCCATGCCGGAGAATGGGTTCGCTGGGTAAACAACGCCGGCGCGGCCCATATCTTCGCATCCATGCCGCTAATAGGCAAGCAGATACTCTTCACACCGAGCATAAAGCCCGATGAGACGTGGATTCAGCGTTTCACGGAGCCCGGCGAGTACTATTACTTCTGTTATATCCACAACAGCATGGTAGGCAAGATTACCGTCCTGCCTGCCGAAAAGAATGAGACGGGCATTGCTAAAGATAAACTCGGTAAGGGGCGATAACTAATATGTAAAAACCCTCGTAAAAATTTTATTATGAGGTATACTGAATAGAAGCACAAAAAATAAGAATACTGAATTATCCTGAAGGCATAGTTCCGCCTTTTCCGGACCTGCTCTCAGGTAGCACGATTTAATCTCACAAAAAACGCTTAAAGCATGGGGGTGAGCATGAGCAAGATTACAACCTTCCTTATTACGCTATCCATGGCCTTTTTCCTTATTATCGGCCCGGCCCAGGCCACCGAATCCGCTTTTGTCAAGGCCTTTACCAAGGCCTATGACGCAAAAGACATCCCCGGGATGAGCGAGTTAATCAAATCCAACAAGGCCAAGGTCCCTGCCGAGGTGCGCGCCCTTGTGAAAGAGGGACTGAAGAAGGGCCTGACCAGGGCCGAAAAAACAGCCAAATTTTTTACAGGCGAACTCATGGCAAGGGAATATAAGAACATCACCGATGACGCCGGACCGCTCATAGAGCTAAAGCAGGCTGAATTCAACTCATACCTTCATAAGCCCGTAAGGTCAAAGGCCCTTAAAGGCGTTAACATCGTAACAATACCTGCGGAAACAGATAAGGAAAAAAACCTTTTCAAACCTGACAACATCATCGTCCACGAAGGCGAGACCGTGAGGTGGAAGAACAACGACAACAAGGCCCATATCTTCGCATCCATGCCGCTCATAGGCAAAGGCGGAATTTTCACGCCAAGCCTCAAGGGCGGTTCTACATGGGAGTACAAGTTCGATAAGCCGGGAGAATACTTCTACCTCTGCTTCATACACAAAGGCATGATTGGCAAGGTTACGGTACTTGCCAAAGACGCGAAAAAATCCAACAAGGCTAAATAACGCACGGGAATCAAAGAGGGCTTCGAGTTAAGACCGCTCTCTAACACATCAACGGCCTTGAAACTTATATAACGAGTCTATAGGGCATTTGACAGATAACCGCCTAACCTATCGGCTTAGGCGCTCATGGAGGGTTCTCAGACTCGCGCGGTAAAACTCCTTTATCATCTCCTCGCCCTCACCTATAGGCTTTACGGGTACAAGGCCCATTACCTCTTCGGCGGATAGACCGCTCTCTCTCATAGTCTTCACAGCGCCTATGGCCATATCCGCTATGGCAGTTTCAACCTCCCTCTCGCATAGACCGAACTCCCTGCCGAGCCTCTCGAGTTCATAGAGCTGAAACCAGAGGTACGTCGGCCCCATTGCCGTTAGGATGGCGTACGACTCGAGTTTTTCTTCGGCCACTACCGGGCATTTTCCCAGGACACTCAACATGCTTACAACCTCAGCTTTTCCCGCCTCTGTGAATCCCTTGGAAAAGGCAAGGGGGTTGAACCCCGCGTTTACGATAGATGGGGCGTTTGGCGTCATGCGCAGTATTTTTTCAATACCGCCAAACTCTTCTCCGAGCCTTGCGATAGATACCGTTGCCATAAGCGAAACAATGGTTACCTCAAGATTCAGACTTGACCTTGACTCTTCTGCAACGGACTTAAGGGCCGTAGGATGAATGGAGAGAAAGACAATATCCCGTGAAGACGCCGCAGACCTATTGTCATCTGGAGCAATGGTAATATCGGGAAACCTCTCTTTTAACTCAAGGAGCGCACTCTCATCATTATCGCTTACGACTACGCTCAAGGGCATCTTTCCGGCCTTTTCAAGGCCACCGAGAATTATCTGCGTAGCCCTGCCGCCGCCTATAAAACCGACTTCTTTTTCAAGCATTTTTTGGCCTCCTTTTTAGGAACGCAGAGCAGGCTAAAAACTATAGCGCACCCTCATGTATATGTTGTCGTTACGCCTGAAGGTGCCAAAGTCCGTGAACTCGCTTTTGCCAAGGATTATATTAGCCCCTGCCGTAACCTTCCAGCTGTCCGTAACCTTGTACGAGACCCTGGGACGTAGATAGGCGTCTGTGTCCGATGGGCTGTAGAATGCAAAGAGGCTGGTCTCAATGGTCTGGGCCTTGAAGAGCTTGGTCAGTCTCATCGTAAGAAGGTGGCGGAACTCGTCGCGTAGCGGGCCTCCCTGGGCCAGCCCCTCCTTGTACGAGTTATGGTGAAGCATCTCCTCAACCTCGTACTGAAGGCCAAGAGATGCGTCGCCTCCAAGGTCGCGCGTGTAGCCGGCGAGGTACTTAATGGAGGAATTCTCCACCATCGGGTCTCTCCCGCTCCTGTCCTCCCTTGAGTCATAATATCCAATCTCAAAGTTGCCTATCCCGCCGAATAGGGGGCCGCGGGCGCTCATGCCGAATACATGGAGACGCGGGTAGAAGAATTCTTTTTTAGGGGCGCTCAGTATGCCCCGGGGCTCTTTGTAAAAGCCTCGAAATAGATAGAGGGCAAGTTCAGTGCGACCAACTGTCCTGTAGGCCCTTAGTGCAAGCTCCATGTTGCCTATGGTCTCGCGGGGCTCGATGAACCCCATTGCCGTCTCCTCTCCGGCAACCCTTCCGCCGAGGCCATCAAAGAAGGATATGCGTCTGCCAGTAACGCTTATATCAGGCTCCATAAAGGGTATTGCCACCATATCGAAGTTCATGGCATCTGTGAAAAGCGAGACCCTGAGGGCATCGCTCGGCACCTTCAGATACTCATCGTCACGCCCGATGAAAAAAGAGACATAGTCCTTGGGGAAGAGGTCGTTTATAAAGATATAATCCCCTGTACCCCAGGTGAGGATCTGTCTGCCCAGTTTAACGTCTACCATATCAAGGGGAGTAAAGGAGAGGGCCGCCTCGCGGGCCCTCAGCCTCAGACGGTCTTCGTAGCCGTCGGCTATAAGCTCCGCCTTGAGGTTAAGCTCCGTCGACCAGTCTTCGAGCAATGACGGCGCATATGTACCCTTTAACTGTAGCCTTCCCTCAAGCAGGTTAAATGAATCCTTCTTCGTAATGTCCCTCTGCGTGCGGTATCCATATGCCCCTTCGATAAAACCCTCCACCCCAAAGGCGGTCTCGGGCATTATCATCACTGCTAAAGTCAGAAAGAATAGGGACATAACAGCAGTATGCGCTCTTGAAAAAGGGGTTCTCCTTATCGCTCTCATATCCGCCTATCTCTTCACCTCTTTTGGGGGCCGCCGGAGGTAACGCTCCCTGAAAATACGCTCCTTGATACCCACGTTGTAGGCTACATCATGAAACTCGATGGTGGTCTTAAGGCCCTTGACAAGGTCTTCCGCCACGGCCTTCATCACCGTTGGGATGCCGTCAACAAGGGCGGTCTTCTCAACTTGTATAGTCCTGTAGAGTTTTCCCGACTTGTCATAGTAATCGCCCTTTACAGGCAGAAACGTCTTCTTGTCGATACGAGCGATATAGTATGAAAACTCCACCTCCCCCCTGTCCTTCGGAGTATTCTTTACCACATAAACAGGCCTTCCGTTGAACTTGTCTTCATCCAAAAGCTTGTGGGTGTCGTCAGAGGTGCGCCTTCCCGAAACGTCCTCGTAGGTAAAGACGCCGCCTGCGAAACTCGACCTCTTATCGCTACTCGCTATCCTCTTCACAAGGTCAATGGCCGGTATGTAGAGCCACCTGTCATCATCACCCTTTACCCGCTTCCAGACCATGAATACCATACGGCTAACATCCGACGGCTTTTTAAAATACACATAGAACTTCTGCCTGCCGCCGTCCTTGATGTCTTTTCTAAGGAGCGTCATCTCCCTGGTGCGCACCCTGCCCCGCCTGTCCGTAATCGTCATTTTGAGATTCGCCCGTCCGTCATCACCTGCGTAGTAATAGGCAAGGTTAGAACGTTCCACTATCTCGTCGGCTGTCATTGCATAAGAGATAGCCGGCGAGAGAAGAAGCATGAGTATAATCAGAAAAGGCTTTATTCTTATCATTATCAACCTCCTTGAGGCTCAGGCCCTGAGCCGTTCTTTAAGCACCACCATAATTGCCGGCAGTACGAGCAACGTCACGAGCGCGCTAATGGCCATGATGGCCGCCATGAAAAAACCAACTGTCTTGTAGGGCATAAGCGGGGCAAAGAGCAATGGGGTAAAGCCAAGGGCAATTACCACGGCGTTTCTCATAATAGCCCGCACCGGTTCATCGAAGATGGCCTCTATGGTATCAGTCCAGTTACCCTTTTCCCTGAATATCTGTCGTGTGCGCTCCACAAGGTGAATGGCAAAGTCAACGGAGAGCCCGAGAGTAAGGGAAGAGAGTACGGCTATGGGCATGTCGTAGCTCTTGCCCGTCCAGCCCACAAGCCCGTATATAAAGGCTATGGTCACGGTAAGGGGTACCATGGAGACAAGGCCCCAGAGTATGGAGCGAAAGAGTATGACCATGATGACGAGAACCATCAAAAAACTTCCCAGAAGGGCGTTCATCATGCCGGAGACCATCTTATCCTGCCAGACCACATTGATATATGTAAGCCCCGCCCACTCGGCCTTCATGCCATTGGGAGGAGGATTTTTTCTCATAAAGCCGGCGGCGCTCTTTATTACCCTTTTCATGTCAAGGTTATCGCCGCGCTTCAGATGCACCCAGATGGCCGCCTTCTTGTAATCCGGGTCCACGAGGTGGTAAAGGTCTTCGGGGTCGCCGCTCATCTCGTAGAGGAAGAGGTACTGCGCGACAGCCTTGGAAGTTTTTGGAATAACATCAGAACCCGCCTTCCTGTCGCGAAGCTCAAAGCCTATTTTTTTAACCACGTCCACAATGGAGGTGGTCTTGCCCACAACCTCGAGGGAGGCCAGATGCCTCTGAAGTTTCTCGATGTAGGCCATGGTCTCCGGCTTTTTGATAAGCCCCGTTGTCTTTCCCTCAATGACAAGGTAGGCCATGTAGGTGCCGCCGAAGTGTTTATTCAGAACGTGATCTGCCACGCGTATCTTGTGATCTTTATTAAACCAGTATACGGGGTTGTCGTTTACCACCATAAGGCTTATGCCGTAGGCGGAGAAGGCCATAATGAGGATGGTGGCGATAAGCACCATGCGGCTTCGCCTTGTGCTTATATGACCGATGGCCTCCTGCGCCCTTGTCATAGCGCCACCACGTCCCGCTCCTCTGCCCTCAGCCTTCTCTGCAAGGCCCACGATAAACTTCTCAGGCATAAGCATGGTAAAGGCAGGTATAAAGGTAAGGGTAAAAAGCCAGGCCAGCATAATGCCCAGAGCCACAAAGAGGCCGAATACCCTGACGGGCGGTATGGGCGTCATGGCAAGGGATGCAAAGCCGACGGTGGAGGTGATGGAGGTATAGAGCATGGGGGTCATGAGCTTGTCAAAGACCTTTGTGAAAGTCTCCTTCCTGCCAGTGCCTCCGCTGTACTCGTCGAAAAACTCGCTGAGTATGTGTATGCTGTCCACCACCGATATGGGCATGAGGAATATGGGTATCATGGAGCTCATGATATGAACCTTGTAGCCCGCTCCGATAAGGAGCCCCATTACCCAGATGATGCTCATCATGGCCACTATCATAGGTGAGATAATAAGAGAGAACCTTCTGAAGAAAAAAAGCATGAGGAGAAATATGATAAGCCCGGCCAGCGGCGCCGAGAAGGCCATCTGCCGGAACATCTCCACACCGAAGGTATCTTCCGCCACGGGCAAACCCGTTATGTGGTACTCTTCGGCTCCCTTGTGCTTCGCTATTATCTTTTCTATTTCACCGGCAATACGGTAGCTCTCGTTCTTTTGCTTGATAGGCACATTTATGGCAATGGCCTTGCCGTCGCCGGAGACGAGCATGTCACGGAGGACGGGGTTGGCCAGGGCCGCGTCCCTTATGGCCAGGGCCACGGGCTCTGTCTTGACGGCCCCCTGCATAAGAGGCTGTATGGTAAGCGTGCCGCCTTTGCCTTCAATATCGTCAGTAGTGGAGGGACTTATGAGATCATAGGCTATTACTCCGTCAATACGGGCGATTTCTTTTGTTATGGCGGCGATGCGGTTAAGTGTGGCCGGGGTGAAAACTCCATCGGGCGAGGTATTGTCCACAACCCCGACTACTATGCTGTCATGGAGGGCGAACTCACTCTTGAACTCCCTGTGCGCCACACGTGCGGGCTCATCGGCATAGAGCATATTCTCGGGGTCTGTATCAATGGAAATCTTTGGAAACTGAAAGAGGAAGACAAGCGTCGCAAGGGCGTAGATAATGACTACGGCCCTGGGGTTATCGAGCGATTTTTTAACTATCTTATGGAGTATCATTACAATGCCTCATGTAAGAGATAAAGGCCTCGGGCTTATGGGCAAGAAGCCGGGAGTGCTTATTTACTTCAAAGACAAAGCCCCTTGGCAGGATTCGCCGTGCCTATGCGCGGAGCAGTGTTTCCTGCCGAGAATATACTTCAGGAGGCTCTTCATGGGACACCAGTCCGTAAAACCGGACTGCAGGAGGTTCAGCCCCGCAAAGGCCGTAAAGATAAGCCAGTACTCGGAATGAACCCGGGCAAGGGCAAGGCTGATAAGGACAAACAGACCTGCGATTAGTCTTAGATATCTTTCTACACCCATAATTTTTACCTCCGCGATGTTTAACGGCTAAAAACCTCAGAAATTTGGTCTCAAGGGAATTATCCCTCCTTTATCCCCTTCTCAAACCTGTCCATGAGTTTCTGCTTCTCCGAGAGCTGTTCCATCAGCACCTCCCTCATGAGCCTGCATGCCTCCACTATCTTTGGGCTTGAGATAGAGTAGAAGATATTTACTCCCTCTCTTCGGAATCGTAGCATATCGGCATTTTTAAGCACGGCAAGGTGCTGTGAGATATTGGACTTCGTAAGTCCCGTGGCCTCGACCAACTCCGTCACCGTCCTCTCGCCGCTCTTCAGGGCGTAGATTATCTCCATCCTCACAGGACTTGCCAGCGTCTTGCATACCTTGGCCTGCATCTTGAAAAGCTCCTTCATATCATCTCCTCCCCCCAATACTTAGAATAGCGCCCTTTGCGAAGTCAATCATATCTTAATTGTATAGTTGCATGGTTTCTAAACTATGTCAAGGAGAAATTATCCAGATGAGCTCGGGAGAAAAGTGACTTTTCATTATTTTTTAATAACAGGTTTGCAGATATTGTAAACAAAGAGTGTTGACTTTACGGTATAGCCCTCCTTGAGAAAGCAGAACATTCAACTTCCGTACCCTCCGCAAACCTCTCTATGCCGTTGTTGTTTTCACAAGCTCATAGGCTGTAGTGGCCCGCGCAGTTACTGTGTTTTGATCTTCTGCTACCTGCTATCTTCATCTTGCAGAGGTATAAGCTCGCCCTCAAAAAAGGCCTTCACAGTTTTTCTCCAAAATGTTCATCATTTTTGCTAACCTCAACATCGTGCCATTCCAAAGGATTCTTCACTTCTTTTAAGAACCTGCGCCCCAATGCTTGACATACATTCAGCCATAGGTTAAAAATACCTACTTGCCAATCTTTGGAATGATATTTTAATACACTCCTTATTTGGAGGGAGTTTTGCAAGATAAGCCACAGCTATCTATAATCACTCACGCCACTGCAGGCAGCCATTTCATAAAAGAGGGCATTCATCTGAGATGGTCCTTTCACCACAAGCTCGGTTTTCCTGCAGAAGGGTTCAGGCTTTACAGAAGAGAGAGTGATCCTGCCAACAGAATATGTATCAACTTTTCCGAGATAAACCACACCGAAGTACTGTTGCCATTTAAATATGCTACGTCCAATCACCGTAGAAAGCCTAAAATAACTCTCAAATCAAAAGCTAATCATTTTAAGGTAAGAGAACGAGTCGTTGGCAAGTCCACGCGAATCAAGTATCTGGATATGACCAATTCCAGAAAGATAGAGGCGGGCTTTTCCATGCGAACTCCGCGTATAGAGCTGGAGTTTCTTGTCAGCCGTGATACTAACTTCCACATATCCTCAATATCCGGACGAAGGCTTATCAGTACTCAGAAAGTAGTCTCTAAAAATTCAGACGTAAGGAAGATCACCATTGAGTCCTTCATAGCAGATAAGCTTATTCTTGAAGGCAAGGGCATCAGGCTTGCAAAAATTTGCTACTGGGTTTGCGAAGACGAGGGTGCAAACCCGTGGGAAGGGCCGATTAACGGCTCATGCGGGTTCGGCCTTCCAATTAAACAGACAGATAAAATAAGCCGGGAAAAGCAGTACACGGAAAGGATTCGCAAAGCATGCCTGAAAGAGTGCGATGCGGATTGGGCCATTGCCGCCTGCAGACTTGGACGTGAGAACATATGCGGCTTCAAGGGCGATAACTTTAACGACCTCAAAGATGTTATGGAGAGTATGCGGGGCGAGGGAGTAACCGTGCCTGTAGGCTGGAACTCCCTTGTATATGATAGCGAGCCCGCATGCCTTGACGATGAAGATTCTCCCTCTCTCGACGTATCCCCATATGAGCTTCTTCTTTTGCAGAGCGAAAATTCAGAGATAGCAAAGATGCTCGGCCTCTACTGGATTGACAGTACCGCTGAAGACGGTAAGTACTACGACTATAAAGTAGAGGCGAGCTGGCCGGCCAAGCCGAGATCACTATGGAAACTGGATGGAGTGACCACTTTTGAAGACCTCGAGGCCGGGCAGGAGATGCCTAATTTCTTCTACAAGGACCGTTGCATCTTCGCTGGCCTTAATCCCAAGATTTTAAAATACACTTCCGGCTTTGGAAGGGTCGAAAAAGGGTTGGGCCTCAGCTATCCGTCTACAAGTCCCTTCGTGATCTTCTTCTCTCGCATGGTGAAGGAAGTCCAGGTATTCATCTCCCAGGAAGGCCCCCGGGCCAGTCTAACTGCCTTTTCATCAACAGGTACTGTCCTCGACGTCAGTGTACTCCTGGCCCGGGAAGGCGTCTTAAGCGTACACGCGGAAGACCTCCGGGGAGTACGCCTTGAAGGCAAGGGAATCGTAATACTCCGTGTCCACCATGACAGGGAGTACCTTGAGTTCGGTGATAGAAAGGCTATTATCTGCGGAGTCATAAAAAAGCCGGAACAAAAACTGGCGACACCGACTGGTCTGAAGGCGACTTGTCTGCTTGGGTCGGTTACTGAGATAGGCGACGACTGTGTGGAGGTACAGAACAGGTTCAGAGTCGGACTCAGATGGAACCTTGTGGGCGACGAGGAAATCGGCCTCAATGCAGGCGCTCCCATCGGATACCTTGTGGAGAGGACAGACCCCAGGGGAGATATCGTTCTGATTACGGGAGATAACCCCGTACATGTCGTACCGGTAGACAAAGAAGTGGCTGAAGAGATAGACGGGATCGCCGCTGAAGACGGTCAGCCGACAAAACAAAAAGATTGCTCCGGCGCCGTGGTAGAAGACCGCCAGTACTTCAAGGACTCAGTTGATGAAAAAGGGGATTACTTCTACAGGATATGCTCAGTAGATATTTTCGGGAGGCGAAGCGATTTTTCCGCGCCCGAGAAAGTGAGTCTCTATCCGCCACTGCCTGCGCCTCCCATGGACGTAATGGCTAAGTTTATTGATATAAATACATATAATGCGGCAGAAAATACATTCTCAGACCCTAACATCTCTGCAGAGGACAAGGAATGGCTTGCAACCCGCGGCACGAGCGCACTTGTAGTTAGCTGGAAGTGGACCAAAGGGCTCAGAGAGCAGTCGCCGAATGCACGACGCTTTAACATCCACTTCAAGGAAGGCTGGCTAAACCTCATACGCGGTACGGCTACGGCGGTGCGGACCGTCAGGGACAACTTTGAGATAGAGACCGACATAACACTGGACCTTGCTCTCAACAGCCTCACAGACGAGTGGCTTAGACAGGGTAGCAGATATACTTACAAGATAATCGCTAATTCAGCCGGAACCAATACAACTATTACAGTACGCCGCCCGCCGGAGTATCTCAACCTGCCGCCGTCAGATATCCCTCCGAAAGCGGGTGTTGAATTTACCCTTCCCGTAACAAGGCTCGAATCAGATGGAGGAGCCGCAAAAGAATATACCGACCCGGCTGAGTGGGGCGCTCCGGTGACGAGCGAAGGCGTAATCGATCCTTTCAAGGAAGTCTACAAGAAGTATTTTCCTTTCAGCTCCTTTGAATCAAATGCAAGCAACAAGACTCGTTACGGGCAGGTATCTGTAGGCACTCTTACAGACGAAGGCGCAGGGAGCGTGTCTTCTCCGGCGGCAGTTATGAGCGTCTATCGAACTCCGCCGGCAAAGGAGGAATTTTCCGATGCCGGAGACCTTCTGGCAACAGCGGCAGACTTCTACGGAAAATCGTCCTTTGCCTATCGTTGGCCTAAACCCGGCCCTGGCTTGAACATCAAATATTCAGTATACCGTGCGATGGATGAGACTCTGATAATGACTGACAGGAACTTGAGGAGTAATCCCGCCACAGGCCGCGACTCCGCCTTTTATCAGGCTGTCCTCAATGACCTCGGCATCGCCCTGAGTAACGCTGAGAAGGATAACTTCAAGGCCGCCGAGCCCGACTATGGAGCATTTAATAATAATATGATGAAGGCGCTCGCCTCTCTGCCCGGCAATGAAGCGGCCTTTAGCAAACTGAACGAAGCCCCCCTTAGCCCCGACGACCCTGCCTACGCAGACCGCCGTATCCCGGGTGAACCGCCATATACGCCAGATGGCACAAAGCTCCTCTATGTTGACGCCACCCTCGACGGACGCTCACCCAACAGATACTTCTACCGCCTGAGGGCCGTAGACGAAATCGGAAATATGTCGCCCTTCTACGACTCGACCCTGCCGGTCAGCATACCGCAGACCACGCCGCCAGTCGCACCGTCCATAGCAAAAATAACCGGCGGCGACAGGTCGATAACGCTTGAGTGGGCGCAGAGGCCCGGGGCCGGTATCGTCGGCTACCTTATCTACAGGGCCGAAGACGAGCTAAAGGCCGGTGACTGCCGGAAGATGCGTCTCATGAAGCATGCCCCGGCGTTCGAGCATCAATACACGGACACCCCCGTTGTACCCGGCAAAAAGTACTTCTACCGCCTTGTGGCTATAGGCGTTGACGGTTTAAAATCGCGCCCGTCGCAGAAGTTTGATGCTACTGCGGCTGAGCTCACCCCGCCCGACGCTCCTGAGTGGGACAACGCCACATACAACAGTGCGGCAGGAAAACTTTCCCTGTCATGGTACTGCAATCAAACACAGGAATGCCTGATCATGAAGAAAAATATGGCGATAGGCAAAGAGAGGCCGCTTACGGGCTGGCTCTCCGGCACATATGACCAGGTGAGCATACGCTGGTACTTTTCCGTAGAGCTGGACCTGCCCCCGTCGGACGCCGCTGGAACGTTTTATGTTATTGGACGCTCACCTGGGGGCTATAAAACCATGTCTGGCGAAACTCAACTGCCGTAGCTTCAACGCAAATACAGGGGCACTAAATGAATCCAGATCCATTCATGTTCTCAAATAATTATCAATCGTGCATCAGTGACACCCACGTTGCGATTCCCTTCGGCTCTGACCCATCCGTTGCCAGCCCTGACCTCAGGGTAATGGGGTTTGATGGCGCTCCATCCGACCCGGCAACCACCTTCTGCAGAGGTTGGAAGCTGACTGCTCCAGTATCTTCAAGCTTGTGCGACCTGAAGGCAATGTTCACCGGTTCCCTAAGCTATGATAAGGCAACTAAAATTCTTACGTTACGCATTATCGACCCAGTGCTGTCCAATGCTGTCAGGCATACCAAGCCCCTCTGGTTTTTCACTCCCGATGAGGTCGTATACGAGGGCATCAACACCGATGATTTGAAAAGGACCCTTCTTGCTCAGAACGTCTCCTGGCTGACGAACTTTGCTTCCTGGGGCTCAATGGTTGAGGACCTCCTGACCAACGACACACAGTTGCCAATAAAGGCCGGTTCTCCGCTTGTAACGATTGCAGGGACTACAGACGATAGGGTTAGAACATATGTGGTGCGCGGCCGACAAACGAGTTGGGGGCCGGAGCACCTGGACATAAACCTCAGTTCCTTCCTTGCAACCTTTCCGGAATTCTTTCACTCGCTTAGTTCTCATAGCCTCGCGGAGCTCCTCCAGCAGGTGACATGGCCGCTCTGGAGCGGCGGGCATATTCGCTACGTCGAGGAAACGTCTGCCGCAACGGTCACTGCGGCGGCCCATGGAGGGCCGGCGGTGGATTATTTCACCGACCCGACAAAGCCTGCCAGAGACCTGAAGGAGGCCATCCAGTACGCGTCCGACTACGATACTGTGCTGATTGCAGATACGAGCGTATACACCGAAGGCGAGATAATCATAGACAAGCCGCTTACTGTGACCGGTCTGGTACATCACGACCCCACGGCGGCGGGGTTTAGTCCCAGCTCATTTCCCCGTATCCGCCCGCATGGCGGAAGCGGGAGAGTCTTTCGCATAGCCAGTTCAGGAAATCTGCCGGTAGCGATTTGTCACCTTACAATTGAGGGAGGAAGCACGAGTTCCGCGACAGTACCTACTGCGATAGGCGGTGCCGGAGTGGCGATACTTGATAGCGACAGGGTACTGATAGAAAGGTGCTGTATCAGAAACAATACCACCTCCATATCAAGCGCAGGTAGCACCAACTTCCTGACGAAGCTGGACGCCCTGATAGCAAGCCTTTCAGACAGTACAAAAAAAACCTTTCTGACTATTCTCAGGGGGTACATCGTATCAACGGGTATGCCTCTCAGCATTTCCAACTGGGCCCTGGGCGGACAATCATTCGGCGCCGGTGTCTGCTTCGGGTGGAGCAACGGTTATATCAGAAAATGTCTTGTAAAAGACAATACGGTCGGTGGCAGAGGCGGTGGCATTGCTGTAGTGGGTTACGGGTGGCCTACGGTTGAGGACTGCGTCATCTCGCACAACGGGCCCAATACATCTGGGAGACGCGACGGTGGCGGCATTGCTCTGGAGGTATCCATCCCGGACAAAGTCTCAAGGGACCTTCGCATCTCGGATATACTGGATGGAATCATAGACTATCTGAGAGGCATGGGAGTGCTTGATATTTCGGAGTTCCTGCTGAGGGCGAATTTTAGCTCAATTGCCAACCTTCCGTCAATTGTTACTTCAGACAGTGAAAAGAAAACCCTTATCTCTGTTGTGCTGAAGGCCGCAATCGGAACCGTAAAGTGGAACTTCTTCGATGAAGACCATATTGAGTTGGCAAGGAATAACTATGCATACTTCAATAATAATACGGTAGAGCATAACGATGCTCAAGACGACGGCGGGGGTATTTATGCATCCGTGCTCTCTCGCACCGTATTCACCGGCAACACCGTATCGAATAATGAGGCCCACGGAGGAGGAGGAGGGGGAGTGCGCGCAACGATGGGCTCGGATATCGTTCTCAAGAATAATATCATCTATAGTAATACCTGTCAGGGCGGGACTAAAGGACCTGGTGGTGGTGGCTTGTCTCTTAGAAATGTTGGTTGTGAAGTCTACGCCACTCCCTACGGTTCAGCCCAAATAAATAACAACATATGTACGAACTGGGCCGGAGGGGGTATCTTTTCGGAAACGACTGATGAAGGTGACGTACTGGCCCAGAAGCTGCCGGGGATGTGGCAGGCTATACTGACGGAGGTCTTTGATTTCGACAAGAGCAGACTACTGATAAAGGATGGGGCTGAGGTCAAGAATAACACCGCAACAAATACTGCGCATGGTAAGGGCGGAGGCATATATGTCTTGCGCGGCAATGAGCTCGGTGTTAGAGACCTGGAAATCGAAATCGAGGACTTTAACCTAAATATTACAGGAAATACTGCGCACGAGGCATCGTCTCAGAAGATGCGTCTTGTGGACATTGACAATGGTGTCGATATCGGGGACACCGATGCCGATTTCACGGCTCAAATTGATGGGACTACATTTAAATACGAAAATTAATCTGTTTATCAAACCGGAGTTCTTTCGATGAGTGTTTTCAATACACCATTTGTGCCGATAGCCTATTTATGGGAATTCCCGGAATTCCTGTACTCGCTACCCGGCGGAAAACAGACCCTCTATAATGTTGGAATAAAAGAGTATATATTTGATAAGGACCTGAGCGTTCCAGAATTTATTTTTGATATTACGCTTCTCATAACAGGTGAGATCAAATTTGGATTGCCGCTAGTCGACTCCGTAGAATTCGTATTTAATGCCGATAGCGGCTTTACGGAAGTGCAGGCTATTATTACGGTCAGTGACGGCTCGGGTCGCTTGGAACTGCCGAGCATCAGCCCCGGCATAAGGTTCAAAACAGACCTGCTCAAACCGGTTAAAAAAGAGGGGGACAAATTCGTACCAATAGAGGCGAGCGATGGCGTGGAGCCTTATTATCAGATAGACCTCGATGGCCTTTCCCTGTCTGCTGACACTGCAGGCAACATCGACTTCGGCTTTGCCGCGGGCGCTCCTTCAATCGATCTTAAACCGGTTATGATCGGCGACTCAGGTGTAGTAGTAGAGGCCGAAAACATCACCTTTGTCTTTTCCCGGCAGGCCGCGGACAGCATCCCCTCCATCTCCCCTACTGCTCGCGGCATTTATATTGAAAGCGCTACGATACACTTGCCCGAAGGCCTGTCTGTTGCCCTGCCCGACGACGTCCAGTTAGAAGATTTTTTTATCGGTTCCGGCGGCATCTCAGGCTCGGTTTCAGGCATATGGGAGCCGCAACTTAACGCAGAAGGCACGGCCTTTACAGGTAACGGTGCAGGCGAGCTCTTCGGCATACCATTTGCACTCAGGGAGGTTGGAATAGAATTTAAGCAGAACACCCTCGTTAAAGGTACCATAAAGGGTGTCCTTATCCTCCCCTTCTTCGACCAGCCGGTCCTCTGCGAAATAGGCCTTACAAACAGCGGGGATTTTACAGTGGCCCTCGCCGCCGACCAGGTACTCCCGGCCGGGGTGCCTGTTCCCGCATCCACGAGCGACGGCCTCTTTGTTTTTCGTAAGGAAGAACTCATGGAACTTACCCTCAAGAACATCGCCTTCGAGAAGAAGGACGGCGTCTTCACCATAGCGCTCGGGGGAAACATAAAGCCCCTCTTCGGAGGCATGGACTGGCCGGAGGTAGAGGTCAAGGCCCTCAGTATTGACAGCAACGGCAAGGTGAAGATAGAAGGCGGCTGGATAGAGATACCCCGGCAGAAGGCCTTTACTTTCTATGGCTTCAAGGTGGAGCTTACAAGGATAGGCTTCGGCACCGACGACTCGGGTTATCGCTGTATAGGGCTCTCCGGCGGCATTCAGATCGTAGAGGGCCTACCGATGAAGGGCGGCGTGGATGGGCTCAAAATTCTCTGGAAGGGCTCGCCTGTAACGGGTGACCTCGACGTAAGGTTTGAGATAAGCGGCATAAAGGTCGCCTTTGAAGTTGAAAACGTCATGAAGTTCGCCGGTGAGGTCTACTTTATAAACGAACCCCACAAGAAAGGTATCAAGGGCGGCGTCAAGATGCTCATATATCCCCTTGACGGCCTTATGCTTGACGTACAGTTCATGGCCGGAAGGAACAGCCTCGCGCCACCCTATAACTTCTTCTACCTCTTTATGGGTGTAGAACTCCCCGTAGGCATACCGCTCGCCCAGAGCGGCGCCTCTTTATACGGGATGGCCGGTCTCTTCGGCTATAACGTATTGCCTGACAAGCGCGATAATGAAGCCTGGTTTGAAAACGACGACGGGTCTAACGGCTACTACCTCAGAGACGAAGTTGGTATTACCTCTGCGACGAAGTGGACGGATTCGAGAGACTCTCTGGCGCTTGGGGCCGGCATTACGCTCGGTACTGCTGACTCCGGCTTTACTTTTGCAGGAAAAGTCCTTCTGGTTATCTTGATTCCCGGTCCTATGATTTTGATTGAAGGCAAGGCCCAGTTCCTGCAGTCCAGACAAAAGCTGGAAGATGACGCCATATTCAGGATGCTTGCGGTGCTTGACGCAAAGGCCGGCACATTCCTCTTGAACATTCAGGCACGCTATAAATTCCCTGATGGGGGCGAGGTGATAGATATTTCCGCACTCGCCGAGGCCTACTTTAACTTCAACAACCCCGCCGCATGGCATCTGTATCTTGGCAAGGACACCCCTGAGGCCAAGAGGATAAGGGCCGATATATTAAAGATATTCAAAGCCAACGCCTACTTTATGATAGACAACAAGGGCGTTCTTATGGGCTTCTGGATAGGCTACAAGAAGAACTGGAAGTTCGGACCCCTCAGCGTTAAGCTGGAGGCATGGATAGAAGGCGCCCTTGGCCTTAACCGGATGCCGATTCAGGCCTACGGCAAGCTGGTGCTTCACGGAGACGTTCAGCTCAGGGCCTTTGGAGTTGGCCTGGGCTTGACAGTTGTGGCGCTATTGGAAGCACGTACCCCCAAGCCATTTCTATTGAAGGCCAAGTTTAAGGTAAAGCTGAACCTCCCGTGGCCTCTTCCCGACCCAAAGGCCACTATCAAGCTGAAGTGGCAAAGCGACGGGGTGCCGGATGTCCCTCTGCCGCTGGCAAAGATAGGCATAGAGCATCCCAAGGTAAGCGAGACATGGGAACTGGTAAAGTACCCTGACTACGATACTGAGGGAGACGGCTTTGAAGGCGGTTTCAATTCAACAGAGCCTTCAGATAAATTAACAGGGTCCCCGATAGTACCTGCCGATGTGATGGTGTCTCTAAGCTTTGCCAAGCCTGTCAAGGACGAGCCCTTGGTTGGCGCCGAAACTACCGCTGGTACGCCTTCGCCAGAGAAGGCTGGCAAGTACGAATTCAAGTATACCCTCAAGAAGATCTCCCTCCATCACAGGCGTAAAGACGGACCGAGCACCTGGGTCGAAGTGGCCCCTTCGGAGGTAAAAGGTAAATGGCAGGTAGTTGAGGGGGACTCTCCAAAAAACATGAAACTGCTTCTGAGGGCCTATACGCCATTCGATTTAACAAGACAGCTTGATAGCAACAGCTCATGGCTCGGCACAGTCCTCGACCCTGACGGATGGCGTGGATATCCCTGCAACGTAGATGTAAGACCAGGCTTCGAATGTGTGGACTTTGAGGAGCTGAACGTTAAGGACAGTTATCATTACTTCCTGGTCCGTGATGACTGCCTTTTCTTAGCACCTGCCAAGACTATTACCGTCGTAAGCCACAATGCCCCCTGGGCGGGTACCACAAAAGCAATCACATCGAGCTGGAGCAAAAAGCCCGCAAAACCAACATTCCTTAACATCCAGGGCCAGCGTCATGCAACCAACCTGAAGAGCTTGGCCATAGATAATGTCGTCTTTAAAGCCGGTATCAGCACAGATGGAAAGGTGTTCCCCTTTGAAGTACGGAGCAAGGAGCAAAACAACCAGCAAAGAAGCATGATATCTATAAATTGGTCCGGTGAATCGCTCATCAAGAAGGCGTCAATAAACTTTCCTCTTCGCCACTTCAATGAAGCCCCTGACAAAGTCATTCTCAGCTTAATATGCCAAAATGGAGGTGTGAAGTTTGAAGCCTTTGACGGCAAAGGCAATCAGGTGGCTTTCAAGGAGCATCTCAGGGCGGCTAATATTGCGGTGACTCTTGATCTTGAGGGAAAGGATATACGCTCTATAACTGTAACAGGGTCGGAGATCCTTATTGCGGCCCTTGGCTACGAGTACACTGAGGCAGGGCGTTCAGCTTCCAGTATCTCTATCATGCTACCCGAGGAGAAAGCCGAGGCAAAACTATATTTGTCGAAACGCTCCAAGGGGATACTTACTGCCTACGATACTTCAAACAACATTTTGTTCAAGAGCGACTTTTTAGTCTCTACTGAAAATCCTGTAGAAGTGGCTTCAGATAAAGGCTCCATCCATAGCATACAGATAGAAGGCGACTTTAAGCTCCTAAAGATATGCTCCATCGACGAGGAAGAAGAGGAACGTCTTAAGTATAACGAGCGCCTTCTTTCGCACCGCGTAAGCACTATAGAAGAATGGTGGGAAAATCACGATAATCCGCTCCTTGAGCCTAACAGTTTTTATAAAATTACCGTTGAAACGGAAACGAGCTTCAGGAAATCCGGCAATTGGACTACCAGGAGTTTTTCAGAACATTCCTACTTCCAGACGGGCAATCCCCCCGGAGCTTGGGCTCCAGATGACCTGCCCGTTACGACGGAGGCGGAAGATTCGTCGCAGATTAAGACCGAACACTATCCCTACGAAGGCCCCCTTCGTGATCTGAGTGCCTACATAAAAGAGACCGTGCCTCCGGCTACGGTCTCCAACGAAGCGCAGACTCCAGTATACAGATCTTACGACATAGGCGTACTCTTTAACGAAGAAAAAGGGTATGTGGAAGAAATGTTCCTGATGGCAGGACTTAATCTGAATATCAAGCTCTTCGATAATAATGACGAACCTGTCGCTGATGTCCAAGGTAACCCCGTGGAACTGACAAACCGCTGGAGCGAGAACACGCTTATGATGCGCACAAGGGAAGAGAAGCAGTGGCGTATGGTCTTAAACGAGAGCCTATGCGGCGTTGAATTGGATGAAAAAGACTTAAGCGACGCGGAACCAATGTATGCTGGTTCAAAAGACTTGCTTCTTGAACCGCGTTCGCTATATCGGGCGCATCTCTGCGGCGGAAACTTCAAGGTATTCAGCTTTTCCTTTATTACATCTGAATACGCGACTTTTATCCACCACATTCATTCTTTTAACGACATCGCGTGGGATCACCATAAATTATACGGAACCGATGGCATAGACCTCCTTGACACAGGTTCAAAGGCCGCACTGAATACACACCTCGCCGCCTTTGCCTTGAGGACGACACATGCCCCGGACAATTATTCCCGGAATCTTGAGGCAATCGCCTATGAAGATATCCACTCTATCTTCTTCAATGCGCCGAGAAGTCTGCCGGAGAGGATAGAGATATCGATTCTTAATGACGAGACACGGTCTTACGGCCTACTGTTGGAGAGCCCCGAGCCGATTGACTGGAAGAGGGTTACGGTCTCGCTAAAACGAAAAGCAGACAATCATATCCTCGAGGAGGCCCGCTCGGACGCAAAGATAATAGAAGCCAGCATCGGTGCAGGCTCCAGCGGAGCCACATCATATAATGACGAGTACGTGGATATACTTCTTCGCGAAAAAACAGATCTCTCAGGACTAACTGTAACCCATAAGCCTCTCTCGGCCCCCGAAGAAAGAGAATTGAAAGAGTACTACACATTTGGTAACGACGCTGGCGCGGCACCGGCAGGTACTGTAATCAGGATTCACTCCGGCTCTGAGCCTGCAGGGTCTGAGCCTGCAGGCGAGTGTAGGCATTTCTATCTTACGCCAGAAGGCGATGCCACAGGCTGGCAGTTTAACCCGCTTGGCGAAGTTGTTGTTCTCTTAGACTCAAGCGGAAAGGCCCTGAACTCACGTCTCGTTGCACCCTTTACTAACAACAGAAAGAAGTTCAGAATAGTCCGCAACCGAGACATGACTCGCGCCTTTATCTTCTTTGAATCGGGCACGGATAGGCACGCCAATATACCACACGGCAGGCTTACTTTTCTCTTTACATTCCATAGAGAGGTAGACGGGATGTCACCCCTTATGCGAATGGGCAGTAAAGACGATGAGCTTACCCGGATTGAGTTCTCTCTTCCTGCCGCGCTCCCGGAGTAACATTTGGAGTGATGGTATTTAATGTAAAACCAGGGCCCTTAAACGACAGCTTGCCACGGAAGATTTTGCAACATCCTAATGCTGTAAGCAATTAGATTTTGAAGAGGGACCTAGCCTTCTTACATCCTTTAGCGCTCGGTTATCAAGGCTCAGATAGGCGTACATCTGCTTTAAACGACGGTTATCCTCCTTGAGGTCCTTTAAGACTCTTAATGTCGGAAGCCGCCATACCTGTGGGCATCCGTGACTTCGGATATGCCCTGCCCCGGCCATACATCCCTGAGCTGGCACCCATTCTTAAGAGCCTTCAAAACGCCAATAATCTCTGTCTCTAAATAGCGTAAATTCTTCATAACCGGCTCTCCTATGCTTAGATATAATATAGAGGAGAGCTCCAATTATCACTCGTACTATTGTAGGAGAAGGGTAAGCGTCAAAATAACCCCACCCATTAAGGCTTGAGTTTTTTGATGGTATCCCGGTCAAGGTTCATTGGCAGCAGGGCCTTAAGGTCTTTAGCTGTCTTTGCCTGCGGGATATTTTCAAAGAGGTGTCTCAGATATTGATAAGGCTCCAGGTCATTTGCCTTGGCCGTTTCTATGAGGCTGTAGATAGCGGCGCTTGCCTTAGCCCCTCTTGGAGAGCCTGAGAACAACCAGTTTTTTCTGCCAATCACAAAGGGCCGTATGGCATTTTCTGCCATATTGTTGTCCGGACGTAGCCGTCCATCCTCAGTATACCGCTCCACTGATTAAGGGCATAAGCGACGGCCTGACCAAGGAGCCCCTTGGGCGGTGTCCTCTTAACAGCCTCATCCAGTAAGCCCTTGATCTTTTCAAGGACAGGCCTTGACTCCTTCTGTCTGAGTAAACACCTTTCCTCATAGGAGAGTTTCTCTTCATCGGCCTTCTTCTCTATGGCGTAGAGCTTACGTATATGCGTAAATATATGGTAGGCGTAGCCCTTCTTTTTTACTGCCTTCGTTCCTGCCTTTGCGGCATCGAGGAACTTTCTTCGAGCATGGGCAAGGCAGCCAAGATGCACAATGCCCTCCCTCTTGCCCAAGGCATTATAGCCCTTATACCCATCGGTCTGTATGTACCCTTTATATTTGTCAAGACACTCTTCGGGAACCTTGCCGGCACGACTCGGTGCATACCGGTAGAGCAATAGGGGATGCTCAGGGGCACCGCCTCTAAATACCCACATATATGATTTACTGGTATTGGACCTGCCGGGCTCTTTCATTACCTTTACAGGAGTCTCATCTATATTGATGACAGGCCCGGACCTTATCTCATGCCACATAAGATCAAGCAATGGTTCACAGCTATTACCGGCATGGATTGCCCAGTTGGACATGGTGGCGCGGCCTATATCTACTCCGATACGCGCAAATATCTTCTCCTGACGGTAAAAGGGAAGAGCATCGGCAAATTTGGAGATAAGTATGTAGGAAACGAGTCCCGCCGTAGCGATACCCTGAGGAATAAGCTGTGGTGGAAGAGGGGCGATACTCACAGCTCCTCCTTCGCTCTCTATGCCTTCACAACCCTTGCAGGCGTATTTGTAGCGTATATGCCTTATAACCTGGATCTTGGCGGGTATGATGTCGAGCTTCTCAGATACATCTTCACCTATGCGGTTCATAAT
>CAYYUX010000016.1:0-24850 GCA_964474975.1 uncultured Thermodesulfobacteriota bacterium | reverse complement strand
TTTGGGTTAGCACAAACCCCTTTACCTGGTCAATTTTAGGTTAGCACAACCAAGGCTCCTGAAGCTCCGTGAAGGTAAGATAGCAGAGGGTAAATTCCCCGGCCTGCGCGTGGAGAGGGTAAGGTTTGACGAACTCGCCACAGACCTGATAAATGACTACAAGGTAAACGGCAAGAAGTCCACTGATAGGGCTGAGAGGAGCGTCAAGCACCTTACAGGGCACTTTGAGGGCATAAGGGCCGTTGACATCACCACGGACAGGATAAGGGCTTATATCTTACTCAGGCAGGATGAAGGGGCAAAGAACGCCACTATTAACCGTGAGCTATCGGCCCTTAAGAGGATGTTCAACCTTGGCGGACAAATGACCCCACCTAAAGTAGTTAATGTCCCTTATATCCCCCACCTTCAGGAGAACAACTCAAGGACGGGCTACTTTGAGCATGAGGAGTATCAGGCCTTCAAGGCGGCTCTGCCCTCTTACCTTAAGCCAGTGGTGATAATGGCATACCATACAGGCATGAGAAAAGAGGAACTCCTGAGCCTCAAGTGGCCGCAGGTGGACTTGACGGAAGGCAAGATAACCCTCAAGGCGCAGGACACTAAAAATAAGGAGTCACGGATTATATACATGGAAGGGGAACTCCTTGAGGCCATACGTTTTCAGAAGGCCATAAGAGACGCTAAATATCCCAAGTGCCAGTGGGTCTTCTTCGGCAAAGCAGGGGAGAAGATAAGGGACTTCCGTACAGTCTGGCATAAGGCCCTTAAAGAAACAGACCTTGAAGGTAAGCTCTTCCATGATTTTAGAAGAACGGCTGTCAGGAACATGGTCAGGGCCGGTGTGCCTGAAAGGGTTGCCATGATGGTGTCAGGACACAAGACCCGGAGCGTCTTTGAGAGGTATAACATCGTCAATGAGGACGACCTTAAGAAGGCCTCAAAGAGAGTAAGCAAGTATCACGAGGAAAAGGCCGCAAGCACAAACGGGCACAATTTAGGCACAGTAGAGGCACATGAGGCAGAAAACGGATTAGAGAAAACTCATTTAGTCCACTGATAGCAAGGGTTTTAGGGATGGTAAGTTACAAAAGGCTTGAAAACAAAGGCTATAAACACACCTATACTTTTATAACTCTGCAAGTACCCGTAGATTATAGAAAAAAATGGTGCCCGAGGCCGGGGTCGAACCGGCACGTGGTCTCCCACTCGGGATTTTAAGTCCCGTGCGTCTACCAATTCCGCCACTCGGGCAAGATAATTCCTACTGCTAAAGGCCTTCACTGCAAGCATACAAAAAAACAGATATACACTCTTCTGTCAATACTTTTTCTTGACAGCTCCAATGATACCTTTTTTATAAAAACAAAAATATACTAAAGTCATTTGCTACAGAACCGATATTTATGTTAATATTTATTTCGGTGATACTTTTACGCCATCAACCAATTGATTTCACCAACAACCCGCCATACAACATCGTCAGGAAAAACAAAGCTAACCAAGAGGAGGTATCATGAAAAAGTCAATCTTTTTCACCTTCAGCGTGATAGCGTTGACGATCTTTTCATTAGCACCCCGCACATCATGGGCAATCCCGTCTTTCGCGAGGCAGACAGGTTTCGCATGCAACACCTGTCACTATCAGCACTTCCCTGCACTTAACGCCTTTGGCAGGGCCTTCAAGGCAAATGGCTTTACTATGGTAGGAGGCGAAAGTCTTGTCGAGGGAGATTTGTTATCCATACCCGCCGCACTGAACGCCTCGGTAGTTACGAAGATTCGTTTTCAGAAGACTAACGGCAAGACGAATGACTCGGGAACCAACAAGGGAGAATTCCAGTTTCCCGATGAAGCCGCCCTCTTCCTCGGAGGACGCGTAGGTACTCATATCGGATTTATTCTTGAAGGACAGCTAGCAAGCGGCAGCAGTCCAACCTTCGCGAACTTCAAAATGCCTTTTGGCATGGACATAAAGGGCGTTCACGCCTCGATCACCCCTTTCACGACAGACGGCATGGGACCTCAATTTGGTTTTGAGCTTCTGAATACGGGCGCTGTAAGAAACGTTCGTGTCCTTGAACACAGACAAGGCATCTCAGCCATACAGTTTGTGGGGCTACAGAACGCGGCGCAGGGCTTTGCCTTTGCGGCTTATCACAACACGGGTTACATAAATTACACAGCATGGCAACCTGAGACAGGTGCCTCCGATTCCGGACCCTTCCTCCATTATCTGCGTCTTGTGGGTACACACAACTTTTTTGGATGGGACCTCGCCGCAGGTGGACAGGCATGGCTGGGTACGACAAAACTCGGAAGCGGCACAAGAGAAAAGGCCGAGGGCTGGGCCGTAGACGCGCAGGCTCAGGGTTCAATACTCTCATTGCCCCTTGGCGTTTACCTCTCTTATGCAAAAGCCCAGGCCACCAAGACAGACAAACCAATGAACATCTTCAACAGCAACCCCGGGGACAAGAGCGCGTGGTCAATACTCGCCGAACTTGGCGTGCTCCCCAATAGGGTCACAGTCGCCGCCGCGTACCGCTCCGGCAATACAGGGGCCGTCGGAGCGAGCGATCAGAGCGCCGTTACTCTTGGCGCCACCTTCCTTGTAACGCAGAACGTCGAGCTTCAGCTCAACCATACACTTAACTCCGGAGACTTTTTCAACGTACCGGCCAATAACGAACTGGCCAACGGAGACCAGCTTACAACGGCCATGATATTCGCCGCATTTTAATAGAGTCTCGACAAACGTTACAAAACATAAAAGGGATTTTGGTTATAGAATTCGCAATTTGATCAGGCAATGACTATATCGTTCTCCAAATCCCGCAAACGATTAAGAGAGAGGGCATAACTACTACATATGCCCTCTCTTTCAGCATTTTCAAGTAATTCGATAACGCCTATGAATAAACCTCTGAAACTCAACTACGTTTTTTCATTCCTGCTCATATTGACAACCATTCTTTATGGTTGCGGCGCTCCTCTGAAATATGCATACCAACCTCTTCAGGGAGAGAAAAATCAGGTCCGGGCGACCAAAGGCATCTCCATATATATAGCTCCTGTACAGGATCTGCGAAAAGGCCTCCAATCCGGGAAAAAAATAGGTAATATCCACACTACTGTTCTGGATATTTACGGCAACGAGCTTTTTCTCTCAAGAAGGCCGGCACTGGTGATACGAGATGCCTTGATAAAAGAGTTCAAAAGCGCCGGTTTTACGGTCTTAAGCGAGACGCAAAAAGACGCGCAGTATCTGCTAGAAACAAAACTTAAAGAGTTTGAGTTTGAGATAGGGGCAAAGGACAGCATGAAGATTGCGCTCTACATGGAAGTCCTGAAGACCGAAAGCAAAAAAAACCTCGGGGGCGATATTATAAAAACTTCTGACTCAAGGTTCGCCGGTGTCTCAGGCACTTCACGCAAAAGCATTTCAAGGGCCATCTCCATCTCCATCTCAAAAGTCATGAAACAGGTCATCGAAAAAACTGAGAATGATATCAAAAAAGACCATCCTGCCAAAAATTCCACAAAAGAACAAAATAATAAAGAGACTATCATAGGCCGCAAAGAGCGCGCAGGAAAAGGTCTCCTGCGAGTCACAACAGAGCCTATGAGGGCAAAAATCTTTCTTAATAAGATATTCTACGGACTTAGCCCCCAGACACTACGCGTAAAAGCCGGCATATACAACCTTCTAATCAGAAAAGATGGTTATGTTGATTTTAGTGAAAAGGTCGCCATTGACAAGGAAAGAGAAACAGAGGTTGAGGAAAGGCTACGCAAGCAACCTGCAAAATAAATATCTGGTAGAAAAAAAAGAGGGTTCAGCCAAAATGGCCGAACCCTCTTTGTATTTAAGTATCAGTTTTAAGGGCTATGCGCTCTTAACATCTATTGGCAATAGCCAGCCACTGCATGGTAAGACTGTACTACGAGAACTGATTAACGCTGGAAGCAGGCCTTCTTCAATGCCTGCCAGATTAGCCCTTTGCCACTTTTTCTTTTAGCCATTATATCCAGAGATACTATTATATATACTCATCTCTTTCCAAAGAGTCCCTCTTTCAACGCTATTACCGGGACACCGTTGGACAATTAACCGCCTATTAAAGCGATAAAGGGGTTGGCAAAAAGAAGTATGAGAGCTATGACGAGGGTATAGATTGCAAGAGACTCGATCATGGCCAGACCAATAAGGAGTGTAGAAAGTATCTTACCTGAGGCGGCAGGGTTTCTTGCTATACCTTCGACAGCGCTCTTTACAGCGTTGCCCTGAGCAAGGCCTGTACCAAAGGAAGCTATGGCCATAGCAAAGGCGGCGGCTAGCGCGGCAACGGTATAAAACATAATGGCTCCGCTACTTGCGGCGTGATGCGCTACCACGTCCTCACCGACCTCAGCCCATACATTAGGCGCGAGAGCGAGTGTTAGAACGGCCAGTGCGGACATTAACAATAAACTCTTTTTCATAACAGATATTACCTCCTTAGGGTTTCTGCCACTTTCTCAGCTGTAGAGATGATGTTATTAATTTATGAGGCTAAATCTTACTAAAACAGACCTTTGCTGTCAAGGCTTTTTAAGCCCTTTATTCGTATTTTCCCGCTTACTGACAAAGGCTCAGGTTCTAAAACATGAGCGCAAAGCATAACGCCGCGAACGTTATTGTTTTGTGGCTTTTCATAGGGCCGCAAATACAAAAACAGTTCTAATGTCCCTCGTGTGAGCCTTTCAGCTTTACCGTTACATGGGGAAACAATTTAAAGAAGAAAATAATGGAGAGCATCGTAGCCGCTAAAAAACCCATTAGAAGGGAAATATTAAGGTATGTCCCAAGCGCAGGAGATGAGCCATCAGAGTAGACTGGCAGAACAAGGAGAAAACGGTTCAGCCAGAGCCCAAGGCATAAAATAACGGCTATCGTCGTAAGTCCGAAAATTGTCAGCTTAATTCTGCGGAAGAGAAGGAGTATAAAGGGAACGATAAAGAGAGCCGACATCATTACTACGAATATTGGCAGATAGTGACCGCTCATCTGCTTTAAAACAGGGCCGTATTTCTCTGGCAGTGCAGGATACCATTCGACTATATGCTGAGACCAGTACATATAAATCCATGTAAGCACAAAGCCCATGAAGAACTTACCCATGGGTTCGGTTATCTCAACATCAAGAGAATCACCCTGAGTATCCTTGATAAATACACGCGCCAAGATAAATAGAAAAGCAGGAGCGGAGAGAAGGTTACCTACCCAATAAAACCCCGGGAAGATGGAACTCTCCCAGTGCGGTATGACCATCATGGCGAAATCCCAGGCCAAGTTCGTATTACCCCAGACATAAAAAAACATGACAAATCCGCCGAGGAAATTCATCTTCACCCTGACACGTTCTGCCGCTACAGAGTTTTTCTCTTCTTCCCGGCTTCCACGGAAATACAAGTAACTAAGGAAATAAAAGGGAACCATCGTTACCACATATCTCCAGATAAAAAGATCTTTATTCAACCAGGGGCTAATATGCTCGCCATGCTCTGCTGCCCCTTCCGCACCATGGTGTAACCAGAAGAAGAGATGCTCGGCTCCGCCGCAGTAAATTATTATGAAGCCAATGACGGCAACAGGGATAGAGGAGAGGGTCAGAACCTCGCCAAGGCGGTTAAAATATCTGGCCCATGAGGATTTTGCCACCCGCATTATTGTAGAAAAGATAATACCTGTCTGCGTTAGGCCGAGGAAAACCAGGTAATTCACAGTAAGTAGCGCCCAGAGGGTCTGGCTGTCCCCATTTCGTGAGGCCGCATAGGCAAAGGTTATAATACCATTTGCCAGAACTATGAGAAGGACCGGGAACAACATGGACCTCATACCGTTTTTAATCATCTTTTTTAGCCGTTTTTTCTTTAGTTAAGGCGTGCTTGATATAATTCACTATATGCCATCTATCCATCTTGTCAACAGAATCGCCATAAGAAGGCATTACGGCAAGCCCTCCGTGTGTAATGGTATAAAAAATATCGCCGTCTTTCTTGTTCTGTACATATGCGCTCGTAAGATCCGTGGGCGGTATATATTTTTTTCCCACAAGACCGTCGCCGTGACCTGTCGCACCGTGGCATGGCATGCAGTATGTCCTGAAGAGGACTCTGCCTCTTTTTAAGGAGGTGCTATCCGGAGCAAAGGGGTTTGTAAGTTCCGCGGCTGAAGTGGCCCTGTCTTTGGCGTAAAAGGGTTTACCCGCTGTCGTGACTATACCTGCCGGCTGAGCCGGAGCGGGCTCTTCCTGCGCTCTGTGGTTCTTCTGATGATACATATCCCAGGACCAGGGCCATGCAAAAGCCATGGTTGGTAAAATGGCGGCCATCAGAGAGCCTAATATGATTATTCTAAACTTTTTCATCAAGCCTCTTCATCTATCCCGCGTTCAAGGAGCTTAACCTCATAGGCGCCGTATTCTTTGAGTACTTCTTCCACATCCCCATACCTATCTTCTCTGATACCATCAACCATCAGAGCAAATCCATCAACAGTTGCGATGGGGTCGTAAAGTCGTCCTTTCCCATAATAGGGCAGTCTCGCAACAATCAAGAAACCGAGAAAAGTGCAGAGTACCCCTAAAAGTATAGTTGTCTCATAAGACATTAGCAGTGTAGGCGTGGCGGCAAAAAGCGGTTTTCCGCCCCTTGGCAATACGTACATGGCGGCTGTACCAAGCGTCATCATAACTCCGAATAAAAAGCCGCTAACACCGCCAAAGAGGGCAAAATAACGTATGTAGTTGTGCCGTTGCGCGATATTTTTATACTCAGGCTCATGCCCGAGCGGTACGGGCGAGAATATGGTCACACCATACCCCGTATTCTGGAGCCGGTCGGCCGCTTCCATCATGGTATCGGCCTGCTTATATATACCAAGGAGTGGAGCCATCATCATGCATCATTCCTTTTTTATAGGGCTTTTTACGGGGTATCCCTATATCTTCTTTAATCTCATATATAGAGAGACTGGGCCATAGTTTTATAAAGAGTAGAAAGAGCGTGACGAAGAAGAAGAAAGAACCAACTGTCATGGATATCTCCGTAAAGCTCGGGATGTAGCTGTTCCACATATAGGGGAAAAACTTTCTCGGCAGAGACGCTACGACGAGGAGATACCTCTCAATCCACATACCGAGGTTGATGCCAAGTGATATTACGAAAATCACTGGTACGCACCGTCTTATCTTTTTAGATATAAGCAGTAGCGGTGCAAAAGTATTAGTGGCTATCATAAGCCAGTACATATATGCCAGAGGACTATTAAGCATACGGTAAATCAGGGCCTCGTTCTCATAATTAGTATTGGCGAACCAGCCCGTAAAGACCTCGACAACATTAATATAACTCCATATAAGGGACATGACAAGAAGAAGTAGGCAGAGTTTAGAAAGATGGTCGAGTGTAATATACTTTTCCACCTTAAGTCCCTTTCTAAGTACCACCATTAGAGAAACAATGGCGGCAGAGCCAGAGTATATGGCGCCGACGACAAAATATGGGGCAAAAATTGTCTTGTTAAGGGCGGGAACCATAGATAGGGCAAGGTCCCAGGAGACAATGGAATGCACTGATACGGCGAGGGGAATTATAAAAATGGCAAAGAAGCCATAGGCCTTATTGAGCCAATGCCATTCCGCGTCAGTACCCCTCCAGCCGAGGGAGAGATAACCGTAAAGCTCCCTTCTCCAGCCAGTGGTCCTGTCCCGCACTGCGGCAAGGTCGGGGAGCGAGCCGAAGTAGAGGAAGATCATGCTTGATGTGGCATATGTACTGATAGCAAGAACATCAAACATAAGCGGAGATATGAAGTTCACCCATAATGTGCGCTGATTGGGATAGGGCATGGTCCAGTAAAAATTCCATGGCCTGCCCATGTGAACAAAGATGAACATAGACGCCGTCAGAACGGAGAAAAACGTCATGGCCTCTGCGCTTCGGTATATGGACCTACGCCATGGGGTCTGTGTTATAAAAAGAATAGCGGAGAGGAGGGTACCGGAGTGGCTGATACCTATCCAGAATATAAAATTGCCTATGTAAATTCCCCAGAAGGACGGAGTCTGAAGCCCCGTAACACCCTGGCCGACATATATCTGACGCATCCATGGGACACCCCAGAGCCCTGCGGCGAGGAGAAAGCTGGCGGCGAGGAGTACGTAGTAACCGGTGCCTGTCTTTGTCATGGTACGCAGGACATCATCGTTTACTTCGCTGTAAGTAATAACTTTGTCAGGCTCGTTATTGGCCATTAGTCCATTACCCTTTTAAGGTAAATCACAGAGGGTTTAGTCTCAAGGTTCTCAAACAATCTGTATCCGCGCTCGCCCTTTGCGAGCTTTGACACCTTGCTCTCAGGGTCCATAAGATCTCCAAAGGTCAATGCGCCTGTGGGACAGCTCTGCACGCAGGCCGGCTTAATCTCGCCATCCTTAACCTTTCGCTTCTCGTCTTTTGCTTTATCCCCTGCGCTCCGTATCCTCTGGATGCAGAATGTACATTTTTCCATGACACCCATCTCACGCACAGAAACATCGGGGTTTAACTGCTCGTCAAGGGGTTTATCCCAGGTATAGCTGAACCAGTTAAAGCGTCTTACATCATAAGGGCAATATGTGGCACAGGTAAAGGTGCCGACGCAACGGTTGTAGACCTGCACATTAAGGCCGTCCTGGTTGTGATATGTTGCATAAACAGGGCATCCAATCTCGCATGGCGCGGCATCGCACTGCTGACACATTACGGGGATGAACTTCACCTTAACGTCGGGATACTCGCCCTCCACATATCTCTCTATTCTAAGCCAGTTAAAGAACCGATTGTCATGACAGCCCTGCTCTCCAACAACGGGAAGGTTATTTTCGGCATAACAGGCCACTACGCAGGCCTCACAGCCGTTGCACCTGTCAATATCCACGACAATGGCGTAATGGTGGTCAAACTTCTTATAATAACCGGGCCTTCTAAAGTCCTTGAGGCGATCTTTAATTTTATCTATTACACCGGACACTTATATAGTCTCCTTTTTTAATTTCCTATACTCTCTGCTTGTAATCGTCTGCACTATGGGCCTGCCGTGTTCAGTAGATTGGCCATGCTCGCTCGCAGAGGCTTCTATCTTAACCATGCGCCCGAGACCATCGAAACGCTTGATATTAACACGAGTACAGTTAAGGGCCATGGCCCCTGAGCCCTTATCAGCCACTGCAGGTATTATCTCAATAGGGTTAACACCCCTGCCCTCGGCGTACCTGCCGTAGAGCTTATGCCCCTGACCAATGGGCATGGCAACGGTATCAGGCCTTATACCTGGATATGGGTATACAAAGGCCTTCACTTCTCCGTAGGGGGAGCGAACCTTTACCTGATCGCCCTCTTTTACACCTATTTTTTTGGCCGTCACAGGGTTTATCTCCACCCAGCTACCCCATACCACCGTTGAGATAGGGTCAGGAAGCTCCTGTAGCCAGGGCAGATTCGCTCCCCTGCCGTCAAGGTGGCCCGCCTGCGGGTAGAGGAGGAGATAAAGGGGATATGTTCCTTTATCACCGGCAAACTTGGCAGGTCTGGAATTTAAAGCCGTCTTCACCTTTTGCGGGGTCAGGCTGAGAGACTTCAGGCCTTTGGCCTCACCGTCCATCCACCACCCGCCCTTTTGAAGGAGTTTGTTCCAGAAATTATCAAAGCCCAGTGAGCCGCGCGATACGGTTTTATTATTCTTGTGTATATCCCTCCAAGAAGCCATGAGATACTCATGATAATCTGGCCAGTCAAGGTCTGCGGCGAGTTTTCCGCCCATGGCCTTTCCAAGGGCGATAAAGATATCTCCAGAGCCCTTTGTCTTATAGACGGGACTTACGACAGGCTGCATGAGTGTGGCGACAGGGCCCCCTACTCCGGGGTTGGTAAAATCATCTCCCCAGTCCTCAAAAGAGGTATGCAGGGGAAGTATGAGGTCTGCCATAGCCGAAGTCTCGTCCATGAAAGAAGTCATACTGCATATAAAGGGAATATTTTTCAGCGCGGCCTCAAGACCGAGCTTAGGTGAAGTTGTAAAGACAGGATTGGCATTATGAAGAACAAGGGCCTTTACACGCATGGCGGCGGCATCTTTGGCAAGTCCTGTGATGCCTTTTTCGAAGTTCATGTCCTGCCTGCCTGCCGCAAAGAACAGCTCATCGGGGTTAGGGATAAGTCCACCCTTCCTGCCGAGGGAGCCGGCGAGGTAATTCAGAATGTTAACTGCCATAATGCTATCTACGCCGTTCTCATAGCCGGCAAGCCCGCCGCCTCCGAGGGCCAGGCTCCTTGGAGCCTTGGCAAAGGCCTTTGCAAGGAGGTAGGTCCGTGCCGAGTCAACGTCTGTAACAGATGCTGTGCGCGCCGAGTCAAAGGGCGCGAGCGCCGCCTTCCACCTTGCCGAGTCCCCGCCTCTGTAAAGACCGGAGTCAACAATGGCATAAGCGACAGACAGGGCAAATATCCCCTCTGTGCCAGGCCTCAGGGGGACCCATTCATCGGCGTTAGCACCCGTAAGAGACATACGAGGCTCAATCTGGACAAGGCGGCCACGCTCGCCGCCGCCCTGCCGCATCTCACCGTAAGCGCGCCCGAAGTTAACAGGGCTAAGCCAGGTGCTCGTAAAATCAGCACCGAAAGAGAGGATGTAGGAGGCATTTGCAATGTCGTAATGAGGTATGGCGTCTATGCCGAAGGCGGCCTTATTGGCAAGGCGCAGGTTCCTGTAATCAAAGAGTTCGTACTGTGTATAATTGGGTGAACCGAGGGTCGTCATGAACGTGTCGATAAGTTTATCAAGATGACCGCGAAGAGTATTTGTAAGAAGATATATCTCATCGGAACGTCCCTTGTCAGAGAGGGCCTTGAGATTGTCGGCGAGGTTTTTAATTGCCTCGTCCCATGATATCTCCTTAAAACTGGAGATACTGCCGCGGGGGCCTGTCCTCTTCATGGGGGCCTTTATGCGGTCGGGATTATAGAGGGCCTGAAGTGAAGCCTGCCCTCTTGCGCAGAGCTTTCCTTTGCTCACCGGGTGCAGCGGGTTGCCTTCTACTTTTTTAGCCCTGCCATCCATGACCTTCACCACGGTGCCACAACCGGCCGAGCACTGCGTACAGAGGCTGGAGTACCAAGCGCCTACGCCTGGAATAATATCCTCGGGCGGGACAAGATAGGGTATAAGCTTTGCGCCCGGCGGCCTTGAAACCTTGCCGAAAACCCCGCCGAGAACTACGCCTACACCGCCTGCACCTATATATTTTAGAAAATCTCTACGTTTCATACGCTATGTCCTGTATACTCATCTTCAACAAAATCTACTCAGGCCCCATACCGCCGCATCCCCTTATCCTCCTCCTGCCCGCAACAGCCGCCTAAAACCAGCCCCCTAATGCCC
This sequence comes from uncultured Thermodesulfobacteriota bacterium, assembly GCA_964474975.1. Taxonomy (GTDB): domain Bacteria; phylum Desulfobacterota; class GWC2-55-46; order GWC2-55-46; family JADFVP01; genus JAJRZX01. The sequence goes on along the minus strand of CAYYUX010000016.1, from coordinate 13,386 downwards.
TACTTGCCCAAACCCCCCAACTTCCCCAACGTACCCAAATTTCCCGATTTGTCCGACTCGCCCGTTTTATCTGACCCGACCCGTATTAAGCCGCTATATATGACATGTGGAGCAGGCCTTACCGTTCTTGACTTTATATTTTTTATGACACTTGAGGCACCATCCCATCTTAAGGGACGAGACACGCCTCACCCTGCTCATCGAGGCTATGTCGCCGTGACAGTCACTGCAGACACGCCCGGCACGTATATGCCTCTTATGTGGAAAATATACATAATCCGGGAGGTTATGAACCTTTATCCACGGAATTTCCTTCTTTGTATTCCAGTATTTAGTGAGTTTTATTATCTCGGGGCTATCAGTCTTGATAATCTTGTGACATCCCATGCAACGCTGTACATTGGGGGCCCCGGAGATGCGGGACCTTGTGACGTAGATATGGCAAAACTGGCACTTTATCTCATTAGTGCCGGCATGTATCTTATGGCTGAAGTTTATTGGCTGAACAGGCTCAAGGTCTGTTCGTAGGGCGGTATCTACTCCATAGCCAATTACAAATGCCACAAAGAAGACTATCGCAGATATTATGAGTTTTTTAAGTATCATAGACCGCTTCTGGATAGAGGTATAAGGGTCTGTCTCTGTAACATGAGATGTAAAAAAAACCGCCGCTCACGAACGAACTTTTCACAGAGACGCATTTGTTCCCCACAGGTAACAAAGTCAACTAAGAGGGGGAGGCTAAAACAAAGCCCAAAAACATAAAAAGTATAACCGTTCGTCGATAATAGTATAAATGCAAAACCTTTGTCAAGGGGATATTTTTTTTTATTGTCAATCGAGAAGCTTTAAAGAATAAAAGCGAAGAATCGGCAGGGCGAAATCACAGCAGACAATAGAGCAGGCCGGGGTTATCCCTTTCTCACGGAGACCTCACGCCTGTAGGCGCTCAAAAGGTCGTCTTTTGATATGGTGCCCATGAGCTTTGTCCCGTCGCCCACCTTCTTCACAACAGGCAACCTGTCCATTCGGGTTTCCACGAGACTCTTCATGGCGTCCTTGAGGGAGGCAGTTTCCACTATACAGGGAACATTCTTGGCTATATCCTGAGCTACTATCACATACTGGAGGCTCTCTCTGTTCCTAAGTAGCGGGATGATGAGATCCAGTGTTATTATGCCGTGAAATACGCCCTCTTTATCCACTACTGTAACACTTGCGCGATTCTCTTTTTCCACGAGCCTTATAATCTCATCAATGGGAGCCGAGGGCAGTACCGAAGCGCTCGATTTACCAATAATCTCTCCCACTTTGATACTCTCCATGATATCGCGCACCCGTTCTTTCTTTACATCAATACCGCGCCTGAAGAGCTTAAGGGTGTATATGGATTCTCTGTGCAGCTTCTCGGAGAGGGCCGTCGTAATGGTAACGGCAAGCATAAGCGGGAGTATGATGAGATAATCTCCCGTAAGTTCAAACATGATGAGAAAGGCGGCCATTGGGGCGTGGGCAGAAGCCGCGAAGAAGGCGGCCATGCCCACAAGGGCGTATGCCCCGGGCTGTATGCCGAGCCCCGGGAAAATAATGGCGAGAATCATGCCAAAGGCCCCTCCCACAAGGGAACCCATGACAAGAGAGGGCGCGAAGACACCGCCTGACCCTCCGGAACCGAGAGTAAAGCATACAGCCAGCATCTTAAGGGGGATGAGGAGAATAAGAAAATGCAGAAGCATTGTGGCGTTAACTGCGCCCTCAATATTCTCATAACCCACACCGAAGACCTGGGGGAAGAAAAATCCTATTACGCCAAGGAAAAGGGCGCCTATGACTGGCTTGAATAATTCGTGAGTTTTAAGGTCTTCGAAGACATCCTCGAACTTGTATAACATCCTTACGAAAAATATTGCGCAGGGTGCTACAACAAGACCGAGGCCGATGTAAAAAAGCAGTTCCACAGGGCTGTTGATTGAATAGGCCGGAGTGGCTATAAAGGCCTCATTGCCGAGAAATATCTTAGCTATGACGCTTGCCGTCACCGAGGCTATTACGACATTACTTATCCGGCGCGTGGAAAAATCTCTGAGAACTACCTCCAGAGCAAAGAAGAGCCCGCCGATGGGTGCGTTAAATGTGGCGGCTATGCCCCCGGCGGCCCCGCAGGCCACAAGGTTCTTTATCTTCTCATCATTAAGGCTGAAAAATTGTCCAAGAGTCGAGCCCAAGGCCGCCCCTACCTGCACCACAGGCCCTTCTCTGCCCGCCGAGCCTCCAGAGCCTATGCACAAAGAAGATGCCAGAGATTTTATGACAGCAACTATGGGCCTTATCTTTCCGCCGTTGCGTTCCATGGCCATCATAACCTCTGGCACGCCGTGGCCCTTTGCCTCGCGGGCGAAGTAGTAGATAAGCGGGCTAAATAAGATAGCACCTATGACGGGTATGACGACGACTGCATACTCGCCCATAAAGGAGAGCCAGCCCTGAAGGTTATTAAAAAAGAGGCCATGAAAAAAGTCTATCATCCACCGGAAAAGGACTGCGGCAAGGCCCACGCCAACGCCAACGATGGCCGAGAGGACGAACATGGATTTGGCAGATGAAGTGAGAAAAGACAGCGGGCCTGCAAGGCCTTTTATCTTTGAGATAACATCTTGATCGGCAGTTGACAACTTCAGAGACCCTCATTTGTATTCTAACGTGCGACATGGTATCCACGCCTTGACAGAAGAGGGGATAAAGACACGCTTACAAGATCGTCGCCAAGCGCGGCTTACGGGCAAGATACCTGAGATAGAAACTCTATTACGAAAGATAAGTTCAAAGCAGAACGGACTTACATGTGAATTTAAAAATATAGCACATCTACGATATCTATACAAGAAATCAAAAAAAATACTTCAAAAGCCAAGACGCACTTCGAAAATTTCTCTCTGCAAGAGGACGCACATGACAAAAAAAGGCAGGGAAATGAAGCTAAAGTGCCGCTATCAATGGAGGCCGGTCGGCCCTATCGGGAGAGGCGTGCGACCCTTCAATTTTATTTGGCAAAGATTGCCCGGGGACAAGACAACCCTGCCCGGTATTAAAGGGGCCGCAACCGGCCTTTGGTCTCGGCACACAGCAGGTTCCGGCAGGTGATAGTTTCCTGGCCATATCAGCAAAAACCTCCTCTCTCTGAAAGGATTTTCATGTAAAAATCGTGATTCAATAATCCCTCGGCACGGCGAGCATCCTCTGAAGGGCCGCCTTCGCCTTTACCCTTGTCTCCTCAGGCACGGTTACGATATTTTTTTCTTCCCGAAGGCTCTCTATTACGTCCTCAAGGTTGGTGAGCTTCATATTCGGGCATATCAGCCCCATGGAGGGGATGATGAACTTTTTATCGGGATTCTCTTTTTTCAGGCGATAGAGAATACCCATCTCCGTACCCACTATAATCGTCTTCGCCCTTGTCTCCTTGGCGAACTTGTATATGCCCGATGTGGAACAGACGTGGTCGGCCTCGGCAATGACCTCGGGCCTGCACTCAGGGTGACAGATAAAAACACTGCCGGGGTTTTCTTCACGCGCCTTTTCGAGATCAGGAAAGGTGAATCTCTCGTGCGTGGGACAGTAGCCGTTCCACCACTCCATGTGCTTTTTTGTCTTATGAGAGACGAACTCGCTGAGGTTTCTGTCAGGTATCATATATACGCTATCACTCTCCAGAGAGTCCACTACATGGGCGGCGTTTGCCGAGGTACAGCAGATGTGGCTAAGGGCCTTCACCTCGGCGCTCGTGTTCACATAGGCCACTACAGGTACGCCGGGGCGTTTTTTCTTTTCTTCGCGGAGTTGATCGGGGGTTATCATATCTGCCATGGGGCATCCCGCGTCGTATCTCGGAAGTATGACCTTTTTCTCCGGCGATAGTATGGCCGCGCTCTCGGCCATGAAATGCACACCGCAGAATACAATTATCTCGGCATCGGAGTCCGCCGCCGCCTGACTGAGCCCGAGAGAATCCCCCGTAAGGTCCGCCGCCGCCTGAATCTCATCCCTCTGATAATTATGGGCAAGCATGATGGCGTTTTTTTCCTTCAGCAGAGCTCTTATCTCTTTTATCAATCCCGCGGCGTCTTCTCTCACAAAAAATACTCCTTTTTTTTATTATAGAACTCCAAATTATGCTAATATAGGACAGATTAAAATAAGGATTTAATATCATGACGCTTTCAAGCGAAGACCGTGATTTTCTCCTCAGTCTTGCCCGCGCCTCCATCAAGGCCGGGCTTACGGGAGAGGCCCCATCCCTTGATATCCCGCAGAGCAAAGCTCTCAGGGCCCACTCAGGCGCCTTTGTCACACTTCACATGGCCGGGGCATTAAGGGGATGCATCGGAAACTTCACCTCAGGTAAGCCCCTATACGAAAACATCGCCGAGCTGGCCCGTTCATCGGCCTTTAACGACCCCCGTTTCAACCCTCTACGGGCAGAAGAACTCCCTGCCGTTGATATCGAGATATCCGTTCTCAGCCCCTTAAGAGAGATAAAGGACGTAAACGAAATTGAGGTTGGCCGGGACGGTATCTTTATTGAAAAGGGCTATGCCCGGGGTGTATTACTGCCGCAGGTTGCCACGGAAAACAACTTTGACCGTCAGACCTTTCTTGAGCATACCTGCATGAAGGCAGGCCTTGAACCAGACTGCTGGAAGAGCGGCGCTACCATATCCGTCTTCGAGGCCGAGATATTCGGCGAGATTGATTGAGCGGGACAAAGCACGGGACCATATTACTGCTTTCCCCTTTATACCCGGCCCCTTTTTCAGGGGCCTCGCTATGAACACCGCTTAAACCGAAGGCATGGGAATAAACCTCTTTTTACCGCCCACGGGCCTATTCGCCGAGTTCTTTCGCCGCGAGCCTTATCCTCTTAACTCCCTCGTTGATATTCTCCATGGAAGAGGCAAAGGATATCCTCACAAAGGCATCCTCTCCGAAGGCGGCTCCCGGCACAAGGGCAACGCCGACTCCCTCAAGGAGATAGCCTGCAAGTTCAATAGAGTTATTCACGGGGCCTGCCGCGCCGTGGCCTCCGTAAAGGCTTGAAAAATCCGCAAATACGTAGAAGGCCCCCTCGGGCTCTACGCAGGTTACACCGGCAATGGCGTTAAGCCCCGCCACAATGACCTCTCTTCTCTTTGAAAAAGCGCTCACCATCCCGGCAACAGCGTCCTGCGGACCTGTGAGGGCCTCCACAGAGGCCCACTGGCTAATGGACGCCGGGTTTGAAGTAGACTGGCTCTGGAGCTTTGTCATGGCCTTGATTACGTCCTTCGGCCCCGCTGTATAGCCAATACGCCAGCCTGTCATAGCATAGGCCTTTGAGACGCCGTTCACAACAACGGTACGGGCCTTCACCTCTTCTGATAAAGACGCGATGGACGGGGCCGAAACACCGCCGTATGTTATCTTCTCGTATATCTCATCAGAGATAATGAGGAGATTATTTTCCATGGCAACAGCGGCAAGGGCGGCAAGCTCTTCTCTGGAGTAAAGGGTCCCCGCGGGGTTTGAGGGACTGTTTATGATAAGGGCTCTTGTGCGCGGCGTTACGGCGGAACGCAACTCTTCAGGAGCCAGTTTAAAACCCCTCTCCGAACTCGTCCTCACAATAACGGGCAGACCCCCGGCAAGGGATACTACGGCGGGGTAACTCACCCAATAGGGCGATGGGATAATAACCTCGTCGCCTGCGTTGAGTATGGACTGGAATATATTATAGAGAGAGTGCTTTGCCCCGCATGAGACTATTATCTCGTCAGGGGTATAATCAAGGCCGTTATCACGGCTGAATTTTTCAATAACCGCCTTCTTGAGCTCAGGTATGCCTCCGACGGGCGTATACCTCGTACAGCCCTCGTCAATGGCACGTTTAGCGGCCCTGCATATATTTTCGGGCGTGGCAAAATCAGGCTCACCTGCGCCGAAACCAATTACATCCATACCCTCGGCCTTCATGGCCTTTGCCTTTGCCGTAATGGCAAGGGTGACGGACTCCGTAAGCCCCGCTACCCTATCTGATATCTTTACACTCATATCCCGTATCTTTCCTTCAGCCTCGCCTCGACATTGGGGGTGACAAAGTTGGATACATCACCGCCGAGCCGGGCTATCTCTTTTATAAACCTCGAACTTACGGACGCATAGCCCTCGGAGGTCATCATGAATACTGTCTCTATATCAGGGGCGAGCTTTCTGTTCGTAAGGGCCATCTGAAACTCATACTCAAAGTCAGACATCACCCTAAGCCCCCGTAAAGTCGTGTGTACGCCTTTAGTACGGGCGTAATCAATGAGGAGTGTCTCAAAGGAGTCCACCTTGACTCTCTCAAAAGGCTCAGTTGCCTCAGAAAGCATGGCGAGACGCTCCTCTACATTAAAGAGCGTAGTCTTGGAGGTAGAGCCCGCGATGGCTACGATAAGACCATCAAAGATCTTCAGACCCCTCTCTATAATATCAAGGTGTCCCCGCGTAACGGGATCAAAGGTCCCCGGGTATATGGCTATATTACCAGACATATTCATACCTGAGGGGCCTCTTGACGGCCATCTGATTTTCCAAAATAAAAGACGACCGTATCGCCGTAGACCTTTTCTTTTATCATAATAAGGCCGCTCCCGCCGCCATCAATGTCAGCGCCCTTCGGCCCCTCAGCAACGATAATGCCCCCGGGCGCGAGAAGAGGCCCGGCAGAGGCAAGGGTGGCATCAACAAGCCCTGCCCCGTATGGAGGGTCCAAAAAAATAATATCAAAGAGAGAACCTTTCTTTTCAAGGCCCTCAATGGCGGAACTCACTTCTTTACGGATAAAAAACGCCCTCTCGGCAAGGCCGAGGGAAACGATATTTTTTTTAATAAGCCCCGCGGCCTGAGCGCCGCTATCCGCAAATACAGCCGACTCTGCGCCTCTACTCAAGGCCTCTATGCCGAGGGCGCCGCTACCTGCGTATAAATCAAGCACACGAGGATGAAAGGCAAAGAAACCGCGAGAGCATAGCACATTAAAGATGGCCTCCCGCACCCTCTCAGAGGTAGGCCTTATGGCGCCACCCTTAAAGCCGCTTAAGGATCTGCCCCTCAGGGTCCCGCCAACAACCCTCATAAGCACGCCGCCTTACTTACTTTTGGAAAAAAGAATGTAAGACAAAAAGAACCGACTGAGGGGACACTTCCGCTGATTAAAAGCACGCCGTGCGCACCGAAGGAATTCTTTGAAAAAAACAGAAAGGGATTCGTCCTATCCCCTCTTGACTCTGCCTCAAAGGCCCCGCATGTCACGGGCTATTCTCCCTTTATACCCATGACTTTTACTGATATCAGCCTTGGACGAGGCCCTCCGAACTCGGAAAAATATATGGTCTGCCACTGACCAAGTCCGCATACGCCCCTTGTTACGGGTATGGTGAGACTACGGCCGAGGAGCAGGGATTTTATATGCGCAGGTGCGTTACTGCCGTAATCGCCTGTTGAGTGTTTGTACTCGCCGCCATCGGGGACAAGCTCGCCAAGGACGTTCTCAAGGTCTTCTTCAAGGCCGCGGTCCAGAAAATTTATGTATACGCTCGCAGTTGTATGAGGCGTGGAGACAAGGGCCATGCCCTCGGTTATACCGCTCTCTCCTACTATATCGGCGACACGCTCGGTAATATTAATATCCTCGCGCACGCGGCCTGTAGTAATCCTGATGGAACCTGAAAAGACCTTCACTCAACCCTCCATGTTATATTTATCTATATGGATAATACACATCTTTTTTAACGGCCTTGATTGAGACCGTAAAAAACCATCCCTCCTCCTGCGCGCAAGACCAGTCCTCAACCTTATTAGGGTCGGCCCAGTGTAACCGCGTGCCGTCAACAAGACGATTCTCCCTTTAAGAGAGCGGACGAAAGACACCGCTACCCTTATTATTTAATGTTTTTTACCCTTCAAGGTCAAGATATTATTTCCCGCCCAAAGGGCCGCCTACTCTACAGCCGGCCATGAGGGGGCTCGCCAAAAGTCCGGCTCAGCCCTTAAAAAAGACTTGCCAGGATATTCTTAAAGTGTATGGCCGTGGCCGTATCTCCCTCTATCTCCAGTTTTCTTGAAAAAAAGACGGTATCAGGGTCAACCTTGCCTGATAATACATCAAGAAGCACTGTCACATTACCGCGCATGGTAACATCGGGGTGTTTGGTCATGTGAAGGACCACCTTTATATCTCCATCTGTTATATGAAGATAAAACCCCTTGGCAACATCGCTGGCCTCAAAAAAGAAAACCTTGCCCTCAAGCTCTTCAAGCCGCTCCGCAAGCTCAGGGTTGCGCCTGAGTATGGCCGATAACATAGCGCCGACTCCCACGGCCTCAACAACAAGGGGGGTTGCCCGCAAAAAAAACCTTGAGGCCTTTTTACAGCTCTCCCTCACCTGCTCCTTCACGGCCCGTCTATCTCCCTTATCTTTCATAACAAGAGCCCCTTATACCTTTACGCCTACATGCAGGGCGGCTATGCCGCCGAATATATTTTTATATCTTACCTTCCAGAGTCCGGCGCCGAGCATCATCTCTCGGAGCTTTTCCTGCGTGGGAAACTGTCTGATGGACTCGGGAAGATAGACATAGGCACTGCGGTTGCCTGTTACGCGTTCGCCTACGGCAGGTATAAATGAAAAAGAGTAGGCGTCGTAGAGTTTTTTCAAAACAGGATTTTTCACATGAGAGAACTCAAGGCATATTACCCTGCCTCCGGGCTTTACGACACGAGTCATCTCACTGAATGCTTTCTCAAGGTGCGTGACGTTGCGTATGCCGAACCCCACGGTCACCGCATGGAAGGTATTATCAGGAAAGGCAATGGACTCGCCGTTACCCTGGACAAAATCCAGCCCCTTTAAGAACCCCTTGTCAATACACTTCTTTTTTCCCGCGGCAAGCATCTCGCCGTTAATATCATAGACCACTACCTTGCCTTTTGCGCCTACCTGCGCGGCCATGAGCAAGGCTATATCACCGGTGCCTCCTGCTACGTCAAGGGCGCGTTGGCCCTCATGCAGGCCCGTCTCTCTCGCCACATCCCTCTTCCAGAGTCTGTGAGTACCCATGCTCATAAGGTCATTCATAAGGTCGTACTTCGAGGCGACCGTATCAAAGACCTCACGGACGAGACCCTCCTTCTCTTTTTCAGGGACAATGCGCGTGCCGAAGTGCGTTGTCTTTTCTTCCGCCTTTTCTTTCATATATTTTTACCTAAAAAAAATCTTATTTTGATTATAACACAATCTCGTCCTCTCCGAAGCGGCGGCTACCCGTCACTGGGACTCCTGAAAAGCCTTACGCCCGTTATAAGGGCCAGGACGAAAAAAAGACCGCTCCAAAGAGGAATACCTAAAAAAAATGTAGACTCTGATGTGGAAAAAGCCGCCATAAGCGCACCTGCAAGGACCAGTGAGGCTACGACGATACCGCCGGCGACCTTTTTGCCCGCTCCTTCAATGCCGTCTACGAGGCCCTCAAGCCTGTGATGGACAAACCCAACCTTCAGCCCGTTGTCAAGGGTCTTTGAGAGTAAAGCATTAGCCTTTACAGGGGCCTCCAGGGCAGAGCTAAGGATATCCTCGCCAAGGTTGCCGCCACGATCGATAATCTTCTTGGGAGAAAACTTCTCGCGTATCATCCACCGGTATACAAGCGGACGCGCCACCTCCCACATATCCACATCAGGATAAAGCTGTCTGCCCACGCCCTCGATAATGACCATGGATTTTTGCAACAGCAGAAGGTTCGGCTGTAAGGTCATATCAAAACGCCGCGCCGTATCAAGAAGCTTCATCAAAAGCCCCGAGATATCAATATGCTCAAGGGTCTTTCCAAATATTGGCTCTGTTATCTCGGCAAGGGTATCCTCAAACTCATCAAGGCTCACAGACTCGCCGATTAACCCCATCTCACGATGCACACGCGCCATGCCTCGGTAGTCTTTTTTTATAATATAAAATAAAATACTTGCAAGGTACTTTCTAAGAGACCTGTCAAGGCGACCCACTATGCCGAAATCAAGGTAAATGATAACACCGTCGTCACGGACAAAAATATTTCCGGGATGCAGGTCGGCGTGGAAGATGCCGTGGTCAAAGACCTGCTTGAAAAACAGCTCCACGCCCTTCTTTGCAACCTTCTTTATATCCACGCCCTTACTGCGAAGTATCTCCACCTCGTCAATAGGGGTGCCGTGAATAGCCTCCATGGTAAGAATATTTTCCGTGGTGTAGTTCCAGTACACATGCGGTATCTGCACTGCGGTGTTGCCCTCGAAAATCTTTGAAAACCTCTCCATGTTAGCGCCCTCTATGGAGAGGTCCTGCTCTTTTGTAATGACGCGCTCGAACTCGTCCACTACTTCAGTGGGCCTGTACCGGCGCGCGCCATGCACGTACCTCTCTAGGAGATGGGCCATGGTGTGCATGACGGACATATCAGAATCTATTATACGGGCTATACCCGGCCGCTTTATCTTTACGGCTACCTCTTCGCCGCTTCTAAGCGTGGCAAGATGGACCTGCGCTATGGAAGCCGAGGCCACGGGGTCCTCGGAAAATGAGGAAAAATTATTCACAAGAGGCGCACCGAGGGAGCCCTCGACAACGGCCTTTATCTCACTGAATGGCACCGGCGGAACCTTGTCCTGAAGTTTCTTGAACTCCTCAATCCAACCCGGCGGCAGAAGGTCGGCCCTTGTAGAGGCGATCTGACCGAGCTTTATAAAGGTAGGGCCGAGGTCTTCAAGGACAAGCCTTATCCTCTGCGGTACAGAGAGAGCGTCCATACCTTTCTTAGAGGAAAAAACCCTCTGGAGAGTACCCACAAAGGGAAGTATCCTCATCCGTGCCGCCACGCTGCCGAAACCATACCTTGAGAGGGTAAGGGCGATGCTTCCAAGCCTTCTTATATTTTTTATCCTGCTCCCGTGCATTGGGTACGTCTCTCCAATATCCTACTTCTTTTTCTTGTTTACAATAGCCTCAAGCTCATCTACCCTTTTTTCAAGGGTCTCGACCTTTTCTCTCGCAAGACGGGCCATCTCTTTTATAACCTCTATCTCTTCAGAATCAGCGGCGTGTAGTTTTGTGCGAATCCTCCCGGAATTAGCGGAAATCTCTTCCTCTATACGGGTCTTCGCACCGTCCACTACGCACAAAAGCTCCTTGACTATCCCAATCCCCTCATCAACTATCTTATTCTCAACGATCTGCTTCGGAGACAGACCGCCTTTTCCCCCATCTTCACCCTTGCCCTTCTCCCCGTCTTTTCCACCCTCACCCCTGCCACTCTTACGCAGTTCGCCAAGGGCCTCCTTGACCTTTGTCTCAAGTCCCATCCCCACAAGCAGTATATTATCGAGCATATCAGACATTTTGACCTCCTATAAAACCCCCCGCATAGGGGCTAAGTTAAGACCCCTTCGGGAACCTTGAAATCCATACCCGCACCGCCATGATACCAGCCGTTACAAAAAAGACCGTCACCGGCAAGGCCCGCGAGGGCCTTATCGGCATCCTCTACGGTCATCTCTCCCTTAAGCCTTTTCCTGAAAATCCGCGCCACCTCTGCCGTACCCTCGGCCTGAGGTGAAATCCTCAGCGCCCCGACGCCCATCTCTTCAAGTCCCTCAATCTGGCCGCAGAGCGAGAGCGTCGCCGCGCTCAGTATTGAGGTGCCGTTAATGGTAAAGAGGGGCTTGCCGTCCATGGTGCGTATAAGAAGTCCGTCGGGATAATCAGCGCAGTTGTGCCGGCAATTCGACTTCAATAACCCGTGGGCCCGTGATGTATAACACCTCCATGAAAAAGCCAGCGGAAGCCGTCCCCATGCAAAGACCTCGGCTGTTATGTCCGTATGTTTTATATTATATGCCACGGCCTCGCCCGATAGCTCCACGGGAAAGCATACGCGCTTTACGCCAAGGGACTGTAAAAACTCCACGCTCGGGACATTATAACTCGTTATATGAGGGCCGCATGAGACTTCCCTCTCGTTCGGGTCCGCCATATTAAAGAGGCTCATGTCATTGGCCTCAAGGGCGTAGGGAAGATTGACAATATCCCTTGCAAGGCCAAGCTCCTTCTCGTTGGATACCACGGCCAGGCTCGACAAGACGACCTTCTTTCCCGCCTCTGTTAGCATAGCGGCCACTTCCTGCATATCGCCTGTGGTAAGGCCCCTTTTTTTCGCGCAGATTACCTCTCCGAGGTACACCCGGTCTACGTCCATCTCCGCGACTTTTTCGTAAAAGCTGAGGACTTCGTCTCTTTTCCACTCAAAGAGTATGGGGCCAAGCGTAAGTTCCATCGATACTCCCAAAATGATTTTTGAATAAGATTTTTAATTATGCAACAGGGGGCGCTTAAACTCAAGATAATTGTCTTGCGTTACCCTAGCAGGCAAATTGTGAGAGGAAGTTCTTACTGCTCTGTGAGATAGCGGATTTCTTTCAGCAGAAGCCCCTTTGCAGGGGCGGTTTTCGGGGCGAGGCCTCTATCCCTTGCCTCGATAATCTCACCTACGCGGACAGGGGTGATTTTGCCGAGGCCCACGGCCACAAGGGTGCCGGCCATTATCCGAACCATGTGCCGCAGAAATGCCCTGCCCCGAACCTCTATCTCAACAAGGCCCGCCTCTCCCTCAGTAATCTCAACAGATAAGACCTCTCTACGGGAATGTACAGCATCGGAATGAGCGGCCCGAAAAGACGTGAAATCCTTTAACCCGCCGGGGAAAAAACCTGCGGCTTCACGCATGGCATCAATGTCAAGGGGCCATGGGATAAACCACGAATATTTTCTCATAAGAGGCGATGCATAGGGCCTTGCCATGAGGCTGTAGATATATGTCTTTACAGATACGCCGCCCCTTGAGTCAAATTCCGGCGGCACGTCTTCCGCCCCCGCGACAACGATATCATGGGGCAGATACGCGTTAAGGCCGCGCTGAATAACAGGAGCAGACAGTATTGAATCAGTGAAAAAGTTCGCAACCTGCCCCGTAGAATGAACTCCGCTATCAGTGCGCGACGCCCCCGTGAGCTTGACCGCCTCGCCGGTAAGCGACTTTACGGCGCGAAGAACCTCGCCCTGAATCGACGGGCCGTTGAGCTGAACCTGCCAGCCCACATAATTTGTGCCCTCGTACTCTAAGAGGAGTTTTATATTTCGCATGGGGATTTTTTAAAGAGATAACAACAAAAGACTTTCCGCTTTCTTTTGGAAAAAAGAAAGTTTTTTAATTGATGCGCATTCGTCCTCTGCTCCTATGTAAGTTAAGGCAGGGGAGATGGCGAGTTTGCCGCTAAAATGCGTC
>CAYYUX010000015.1:0-25632 GCA_964474975.1 uncultured Thermodesulfobacteriota bacterium | reverse complement strand
ACAAAAAAAGGCGGGAAGAATATAGTTGAGCATATAGTGGGATGAAGTGGTATAGGGTGGTATAGAAGTCACTTTAGGTGGTATCAAGTGTTCTCTTTCGGGGATACTTGGGAATATCGAAATGTCAGGGGGTGTTAGCGATGTTCAGGGGCAGATTTGAGCATACCATTGACTCCAAGGGCAGGCTTAGCATACCATCGCGGTTGCGTGAGACCCTTAACGAGAGGTATGACTCAAAGCTTGTTGTAACCACATACGACGGATGTCTCGTGGCCTATCCTCTGCAGGAATGGGAGAAGCTGGAGAAAAAGATAGCGGAGTTGCCCGAGTTCAAGAAGGATACGCGGGCTTTTCTCCGTTTTTTTTATTCAAGCGCCGCTGATTGCGCCATAGACCGCCTGGGTCGTATTCTCATACCTCAGGCTCTCCGTGATTACGCTGGTTTTGATAAAGAGGTTGTCCTTATAGGGGCCTTCAGGCAGATTGAGATATGGTCCAGAGAGGCCTGGGATAAGGCCGAAGACAATGTGTCCACGGAAGAGATCGGCAATACCCTTGAGCGTCTCGGTCTCTGATCATGGGGTATGCGCATCTGCCCGTGATGATGGGCGAGGCCATAGAGTACCTTGACTGCCGTGCGGGAGGTATATACCTTGACGGAACTCTCGGCGGCGGCGGCCATGGCGAGGCCATACTGAAGGCCTCGGCGCCTGACGGGGTCTTGATAGGCATTGACCGCGACAAGGCGGCCATCAGGCAAGCCGAGAGGGTTCTGAAGATTTATGAAAATAGGGTTGTCCTTATAAGGGGCGATTTTGGAGATATCAAAGAGGTTATAGCACAGGCGGGTTATACAAAAGTAGACGGCATCCTCCTTGATCTCGGTGTTTCATCATATCAGCTTGACGAAGCGGAACGGGGTTTCAGCTTCAGGTCCGACGCGCCCCTTGATATGAGGATGGACAGGCGCAGTAGCATTACGGCTTATGATATTGTCAATAACCTTGCAGAGGAAGAGCTTGCCGGGATAATAAAGTCTTATGGAGAAGAGAGGTTTTCCATGAGAATAGCGAAGGCCATTATAAGGGCGCGGGAGATAAAACCCATCAAGACCACGGGGGAGCTTGCGGGGCTTATCTCAGGGGCAATACCGAGACGCTTTCACGGCACGAGGATAGACCCGGCCACAAGGACTTTTCAGGCCATAAGGATAGCCGTAAACAGCGAGCTGGATGCCCTGCGCAAGGGCCTTGCCGAGGGAATGGATGCCCTTGGGAGCGGCGGGCGGATGGTCGTTATATCCTATCATTCCTTAGAGGACAGGATAGTAAAAAAGGCTTTCAGGGAGGGCGCTTCACCATGCGTATGTCCGCGGGATTTTCCACGTTGTGTCTGCGGAAAAAGCCCGAGGGTAAAGCTATTTACGGGCAGGGTGATAAAGGCGGGCGCCTCTGAGGTAGAGGGCAACCCGCGGGCGAGGAGCGCTAAGCTTCGGGCCATTCAAAAGATATAATTGCCCCATAGAGCAGTATACAGGGGCGGTGAAAGGAAAGAGACTTGCCGCAGGCGCTTATTAAGATATTCGGTTTTGGAGGGGTTTCCAGGGGGCAGAAGAGCAGGGCGAGGAGAGATCCGCGAAACATGAGGTTTACGGTCTCTGCCTTTCTCGTTGCCGCGGCTATTGTAGGTGTGCTTTTTTTCTATATATGGTGCAGATTGAGCGTCGTGAGTATGGGGTATGACATATCAGAGGCCAATAGGGAGAGAGGGGCGCTGATGGAGCGCAATAGACGTCTGAAGATTGAGTTCATGGAGCTTAAGTCGCCTCAGCGTATAGAACGGATAGCCATGGAGGAGCTTGGCCTTGTGCATCCCTCTGAGGGACAGATAATAAAGGTCGGTAAGTGAAGAAGAACAAAAATAATATAAAGCCAAGGGTCTATTGCGTCCTCGTCTTTTTTATCGCCGCATTCTCGGTTATCGCCTTCAGGGCCTTTCAGTTGCAGGTTTTGGAGGGCGATGAGCTTAAGAGCAGGGCCGCGAGACAGCATGGGGGCTATGTTAAGGTAAAATCAAAGAGGGGCGGGATATATGACAGGAATAATAAGGAGCTTGCAATAAGCATTGATGTTGATTCCATTTACGCACAGCCCAAGAGCGTAAGGTCCCGCAGGAGAGTCTCCCGTACGCTTGCCCCTATTACGGGAATAAGCGCAAGGGGTATTGAACAAAGGCTTGGTTCCGGCCGTGGCTTTGTATGGCTGAAGCGCCAGATAGACCTCAGTAAAGGCGAGCGGGAGAAGATAGCCGCCTTGAAAGGCGTGGGCGTCTTAAAGGAGAGCAGGCGTTATTATCCCAATAAGGGCCTTGCCGCCAACCTTATCGGTTTTACAGGTGTGGACTCCAACGGGCTTGAGGGCATAGAGCATTCATATAACAGGTATCTTGTCGGCACGGCAGAGAGGATTAGCGGCGGCAGGGACGCCAGAGGCCGTCTCATACTCTTTGGTGATACGGATAAGAAAGTCCCTGTTGAGGGCATGAGTGTTGAGCTTACCATTGACAAGACCATTCAGTATGTAACAGAGAGCGCCCTTCAGAAGGCTATTGAGAGGACCGGTGCCAAGGGAGGCACAGCCGTGGTACTCGCTCCTGCAACAGGCGAGGTCCTTGCAATGGCTACTGCGCCGAGCTTTGATCCCAATAAACTGCACCGCTACAGGCCTTCCCTCTGGCGTAACCGCACTGTGACGGATGCCTTTGAGCCGGGCTCCGTAATGAAGGTATTTCTTGTGTCTGGGGCCATCGAGGACGGCCTGGTAAGGCCCGATGATATTTTCTTCTGCGAGAACGGCAGGTACAGGGTTGCCGACCGCGTCCTCCACGATGCTGAAAAGAACGGCTGGCTCTCAGTATCCAACATCATAAAGTACTCGAGCAATATAGGCGCATCGAAGATTGCCGAGAAGATGGGCGAAGAGAGATTATATCATTTTTACAGCGCCTTCGGGCTTGGCCATAAGACCGGCCTTGACCTGCCCGGTGAGACGAGCGGGTCTCTTCCGGAACTTAAAAAGTGGTCAGGCGTGACGCTTAATACCCTTGCATTCGGACAGGGTCTGTCCGTATCGTCCATTCAGCTTGCCACGGCCCTCGGGGCCATAGCCAACGGCGGTTTTCTTATGAGGCCCTATATCGTGAAAGAGGTAAGGGGGGTTGGCGGTGAGGCCGTGAAGGAGAATAACCCTGTAATCGTAAGAAGGGTTATCTCAGCGGAGACGGCAAAGACCATAAGTAGGATGATGGTAGGGGTTACCTCCGGCGGCGGTACGGGAACGAAGGCGGCCCTTGCGGGATTTACCGTAGCCGGCAAGACTGGAACGGCGCAAAAGCCCGATTTTGAGAAAGGCGGATACAAGAGGGGTGCCTATGTATCGAGTTTCTTCGGCTTTCTGCCTGCCGAGCGGCCTGTGCTTGCCATAGTTGTCACCCTTGATGAACCGAAAAAGGGGCATTACGGCGGTGAGGTTGCGGCGCCGGTCTTTAAGGAAATTGCAGGCAAAAGCCTTGCCTATCTTGGTATAACGCCAAACGCTTCCATCGGGGCGAGGCCATCTGGGAGCGCTTCGCGGCATATGGTTGTGAAGGCGTCTGGCAAGAGGCTTAAGAATGTGAGAGCAGGGTTCACCCCTGATTTTACGGGGCTTACGATGAGAATGGCCATTAGAATATCGCAAGAGGGTGAGTTTAATATAAAGATGGTTGGAGGCGGCGTGGCCGTGCGTCAGGAACCGCGGGCGGGAAGGCCATTGAAAAGCGGCAAGGTCGTTAAGGTATGGTTTCAGTAAGAGGCCGCGGCCTTCCCGGTGCATTGGATGAGAGTTAAAGACTTAAAAAATATCTTGGAGGGTTGCATTATCTCCGGCCCCGAAGACATAGAGGTAAGAGACATTACCTGCGATTCGAGGTCCAAACTTCTAAACGCGGGCGCGTGTATATTCGCCGCTGTCCCGGGAGTAGATGTGGACGGATATTCCTTTATAGCAGATGCCGTTCAGAAAGGCGCGCGCTGTATCATGGCGAAGCGGCCCTGGGATATGGGACATAATGGAGAGCCCGTTACGGAGATTATCGTTCCCGATGTAAGAGAGGCCCTTGGAGTGACTTCATCGAGACTCTACGGCGAGCCTTCAGAGGGGCTTACCCTCGTCGGTGTTACAGGGACGAACGGCAAGACAACGGTAAGCTATGCCCTTGATGCCATATTCAGGGCAGGCGGTGCTGAGACAGGTCTTATCGGGACGGTGAAGTACAGCTGTGGCGATAAAGACATACCCGCGCCTCGAACGACTCCTGACGCCCCTACTCTGCAACGGTTATTAAGGGATATGCAAGAGGCCGGCGTTACTTATTGCGCTATGGAGGTTTCCTCCCATGGCCTTGACCAGAAGCGGGTATGGGGATGCCGATTTGATGCGGCTGTCTTTACAAACCTTACTCATGACCACATGGACTACCACTCTACTGATGAGGATTACTTCAGCGCGAAGTCCCGGCTTTTCACCTTATTAAAAGACGGCGGCGTCTCAGTACTAAATATAGACGACCCATGGGGCAGGCGCCTTGCCGGGTTTGCCTCGGCTGTTATTACAACGGGCCTCTCAAAAGCGGCCCATATACATCCAAAGGCTTTTTCTATTACAGAGGACGGCATTGAGGCCATTGTAGAGACACCGGCAGGGCCTGTATCTGTCTCTACTCTTATAACAGGCAGATTTAATCTTTTTAATATACTCTCCGCCATAGGCGCGGCCTATGGACTCGGCATAGAGCGCGGGCAGATAGAGGCGGGCTTGAGGGCCTTCAAGGGCGTGCCGGGAAGGCTTGAGCGGATTAGCCCCGATGGTGCGGCGCCGCCTTACAGGGCCTATGTGGATTATGCCCATACGCCTGACGCCGTAGCGCACCTCCTCGGCGCCGTAAGGGAGATAAGTGATGGACGGATTATCATTGTCTTTGGCTGTGGCGGCAATAGAGACAGGACAAAGAGACCTGAGATGGGAGAGGCCGCCGCAAGGGGCGCGGATATTATTATCGTGACATCAGATAACCCGAGAGAAGAGGACCCCATGGCCATCATCGGTGATGTTATCCCCGGTCTTAAGGGTATAAGGCGTTGTGAGCCGGCTACCCTGAAGGATATCCCCGCCGGGGAGAAGGCATATACGGTCATCGTCGATAGGGGCGAGGCTATAAGGACAGCCGCTACCCTGGCCCGCGCAGGTGATTGCCTGCTCCTTGCGGGAAAGGGACATGAGGACTATCAGATAGTCGGCGGCAGAAGGCTTGATTTTGATGACGCAGGAGAACTCCGCAAGGCTATGGGGGAGCGCCGTGATTGATATAAAAGAGATAATCGAGGCAACAGAGGGGGTTTGCCGGGTGGCCTCGGACGCCGAGGTCCTCGGCGTATCTATTGATACAAGAACCCTTAAGGCCGGAAATATTTTCTTTGCCCTCAAGGGTCCCAACTTTGATGGCCATAAGTTTATGGCCGAGGCCTTTGGTAAGGGCGCCGTAGCCGTTGTTGCGCAAAAAGGCGCAGAGGTAAGCGGCGGTCCCGTTATCTTTGTGGAAGATACGGTAAAGGCCCTCGGTGACCTTGCCGCCTATATGAGAAAGGCTTTTAAGACTCCCCTTGTAGCCGTGGCCGGTAGCACAGGCAAGACCACGACAAAAGAGATGATAGCCGCCATACTTTCCCGTGACCGCGCTGTATTGAAGACAGAGGGTAATAAAAATAATATCATCGGCCTGCCCCTTACCCTAACGGGGCTTTGCGCCGGACACAGCGCGGCCGTAGTGGAGCTTGGCATAAGCGCCCCCGGCGAGATGGAGAGGCTCGTAGAAATAGCCTCTCCCGACGTGGCCCTTATTACAAATATCGGACGAGCCCATATCGAGAACTTTGAGAGCGTTGAGGCTATCAGCGCCGAGAAGGGGCTTTTATACAGATTAGCGGGGCCGCGCAGTGTGAAGGTGGTTAATATAGACGACCCCCTTGCCGTTATCGCATCAGGCTTTGATTCATCAAAGCCGCGAGGTATGGAGTATGTGACTTTCAGCTCTGAGAGGGTGGCCGATGTTAGGGTGGTGGGGCGTAAATGCCTCGCCGGACTCGCCGGCGTACTCGTTACCCTTGACGTTAGAGGGCAGGTCTTTGATGTGCGCTTAAAGGTCCCGGGGCTCTTCAATGTCTCGAACGCCCTTGCCGCCATAGCCGCGGTTCTGCCCCTTGGCGTCTATCTTGATGACATCCGCGAGGGCCTCGGCGCCTATGCGGGCCTCGGAGGCAGGATGGAGGTATCAAGGCTCGGCTGGATAACCCTCCTTGACGATACCTACAACGCCAACCCCGATTCTCTTGGCGCGGCCCTTGAGACCCTTGAGGGGGCGCGGGGAAGAAGGGTGGCCGTAATAGGAGATATGGCGGAGCTTGGCAAGGCCTCCCCGGCGGCTCACAGCGATGGGGGTCGCAGGGCCGCGATGCTCGGTATAGATATTCTGGTGGCCGTGGGTGAAGGGGCAAAGCTCGTGGTCGCGGGGGCCATGGACGGCGGTATGAGTGTGGAAGACATATTTGCTTTTAAAGATAAGAAAACAGCGCTTACGGCGCTACGCGGCCATATATTAAAAGAAGGTGATGTAGTCCTTGTAAAGGGGTCGAGAGCGGCGGGACTTGAGTTTATTACCGAGGGACTTAAACACGGGGGGGCTACCTCTCACGAGGCATGCGGCTGAGGGTATATGTTCTATCATTTTTTGTTTCCACTTGCGAAGTACCATACCATATTCAACGTTTTTCAGTATATAACGTTCAGGACTATATACGCGGCCGTAACTTCGTTGATATTGAGCTTTGTATTGGGACCGTTTTTAATCAGGAGGCTGAAGGCGCTGAAGATGCAGGAGGTTGTGCGCGCCGATGGCCCGCCCACACACGCGAAAAAAGAGGGTACACCCACCATGGGAGGCGCCATAATCCTCCTCGTAGTCGTATTCTCTGTTTTTCTCTGGGGTAACTTTTCCAACTCCTTTGTATGGGTTCTGCTCTTTGTTACCATCGGCATGGGAACTATAGGTTTCATTGATGACCTTAAGAAGATTAGACATAAAGATAAAAAAGGTCTCAGCGCAAGGACCAAGCTGGGATATCAAGCGGCAGTAGCCTTTTGCGTGGCCATCTTTCTCTACGCCGCGGGCTTTGACACCGTTGTTACCATACCGTTTTTAAAGGACGTGGCCTTTGATATGAGCTTTTTATACATACCCTTTGTAATGCTCGTTATTGTTGGCACTTCTAATGCCGTAAACCTTACGGACGGCCTTGACGGGCTTGCCATAGGTCCGATTATTATATGCATGGCCACGTATATGCTTCTCTCCTACGTAACGGGGCATGTGAAGATAGCCTCATACCTGCACATATTGTATGTATCACAGGCGGCTGAGATAACCGTTTTTGCCGGGGCAGTCGTAGGCGCGAGCCTTGGGTTTTTATGGTTTAACACATATCCTGCACAGGTCTTCATGGGGGACGTAGGCTCACTCTCACTCGGCGGAGTCCTCGGCACCTTCGCGGTAATGACAAAACATGAGGCCCTGCTACTTATAGTAGGCGGGATATTCGTAGTGGAGGCCCTCTCGGTAATGTGTCAGGTAGGCTCTTTTAAACTAACTGGCAAGAGGGTATTCGCCATGGCCCCTATACACCATCACTACGAGCTGAAGGGATGGGCCGAGCCCAAGATAATAGTAAGATTCTGGATAATTGCCATAATATTGGCGCTTATAGCCGTAAGTACACTGAAGATAAGGTAGGCGGGCGGTATGCATGTATCTGCCGAGAAAGTGATGACAAAGCCCGATACACTGAGCGTAAATAAAAATATTCCGGCAAGGGCCCTCTGGGGCAGGAAGGTCCTTGTAGTGGGCCTTGGCCTTACGGGCCGTTCCGTGGCGAGGTTTCTCCTCTCCTGCGGGGCAAAAGTAACGGCGACGGACAGCCGTCCTGAAGAGGAGCTTGGCGGTATTAAGGCCCTCCGTGAGATGGGCCTTGGGATAAACGCAGGAGGCTTTAGAAGAGAGGATTTTTTGAATGCCGGGCTTATCGTCATAAGTCCGGGTATCCCGGCAGGGACTCCCATTCTTGAAGAGGCCCGGGCCCGGGGCATAGAGGTTATCGGCGGTCTTGAGCTCGCGGGCCGTTTTATCTCAATGCCCATTATAGCGGTAGCCGGAACCAACGGAAAGTCCACTGTGACCTCCCTTGCGGGAGAGGTCTTGGCGCAGGCTGGCAAGGAGGTCTTTGTAGGCGGTAATATTGGAACCCCCGCCGTTGAGTATTTTTTAAGCGAGGCCCCGGCGGAGATGTGCATATTTGAGGTAAGCAGTTTTCAGCTTGAGTCCATAGTGAGCTTTCGTCCTCATATAGCTGTGCTTTTGAATATCACCGATGACCACCTTGACAGGTACAGCGGTTTTGATGAGTACGCCGCCGTCAAGTTCAGGATATTCGATAATCAGAGAGAAGGGGATTACGCCATTGTGAACGCCGCCGACGGTGTTATCAAGAAAGAGATGCTTTCCGGCGGCCCTTCTCATGGAGCGGCGCGGGTTATACCATTTAACTGCAAAAAAGGTGCGGCGACGGGGCTTTATCAAGATGGAGACAAAATAGTCTTTGCCTTTGAGGGCCGCCTTGAGACTTATCCCATAGAGGCGATAGGCGTAAAGGGCGCGCATAATATCGAAAATGCCATGGCCGCCATAGCCGCCCTTCGCCTCTCGGGCGTAAGCCCCGTGGATATTATTAAGGGATTAGGGGCTTTTAAGGGCCTGCGTCACAGGATGGAGTTTGTGCGGGAAAAGGACGGTGTCTCTTATATCAATGATTCCAAGGGCACAAACCCCGGCGCCCTTCTCATGGCCCTTCGCAGCCTCTCTGCTCCCGTTGTCCTCATAGCGGGCGGAAGGGACAAGCTCGGTGACTACGGCATATTGGACGCCGAGGCGGCAAAAAAGGTAAAGCTCCTCATCGCCATCGGCGAGGCCGGGCCGAGGCTCGCCGGGCATTTTTCAAATATCGTTAATGTGAAGACCGCCTCTTCCATGGAAGAGGCGGTAAGCCTTGCTGAAGATGAGGCCCGCCCGGGCGATACGGTACTGCTCTCTCCGGCATGCTCGAGTTTTGATATGTTCAGCGGTTTCAAGGAGCGCGGCGAGGTCTTCGAGGCCCTTGTCCGCGCCTTATAAGAGTAAGAGTTAAGGAAGAATTTTTATGGCTATACTCAAGAGAGGCGATACAGACAGGTTTCTTATTCTCTCGGCCCTGGCCCTTCTGGTCATGGGCATGGTGATGGTCTATTCCACGAGTTATATCGTGGCGATGAACCGCTTCGGCGACGAGTTTTTCTTTATGAAAAAGCACATTACCTATGCCCTTATAGGGTTGACGGCATTTTTGGCGGCCTCGAGGATACCCTATACCATGTACAGGAGGCTCGTATACCCCATACTGATTTTGTCGGCCATACTGCTTGTCCTTATATATGTGCCGGGCATTGGTTTCAAGGCAGGGGGCGCGAGGAGGTGGATTCATATCGGCCCTATTGCCTTTCAGCCCTCTGAGCCCGCGAAACTCGCCGTTGTGGTTTTTCTCGCCTATTCACTCTCGGCCAAGACCGAGCGGATAAAGGATTTTTATTTTGGTTTTTTGCCCAATATTATTATACCGGGGGTTATTATCCTTCTCATACTCAGGGAGCCGGACCTCGGCACTTCTCTTACCCTCGGCGGTCTTGTCTTCATAATGTGTTTTGCCGGAGGGGTGAGGCTCAGGTATCTCGCGGGGCTCTTTGTCCCCCTTGTGCCGCTGGTCTATATCGTCATAACAAGGTATGCCTATATGTTAAAGCGTATCCTGATATTTCTGGACCCATGGAAGGACGCGCAGGGCGCAGGTTTTCAGATGGTGCAGTCCTTTATCGCCTTTGGCTCAGGCGGGGTTACGGGCGTTGGCCTCGGCGAGGGCATGCAGAAGCTCTTTTATCTGCCCGAGGCACATACGGACTTCATACTCTCCGTCATAGGCGAGGAGCTAGGCCTTGTGGGAGTGGGGCTTGTAATCGCCTTTTACATTATTTTTCTTATATCGGGGATAAAGATAGCCCTCAAGGCCAAGGAGCTCTTCGGCGCGTACCTTGCCCTTGGGCTTACGGTAATGGTCGTCATGCAGGCGGCCGTGAATATGGCCGTTGTCATGGGTCTTCTGCCGCCGAAGGGTCTGACATTGCCTTTTGTAAGCTACGGCGGGACCTCTCTTATTATAAACATGGCCGCCGTTGGGATACTGCTTAATATATATATACTACAGTCAGAGGCGGATAAATGACTCTGTATATGAAGAGGGTATTGAATTGAAGTTCATAATGACGGGCGGAGGCACAGGCGGACATCTTTTTCCGGCGATAGCGTTGGCCGAAGAGCTTAGAAAGCGCGAGAGTTCCGTGGAGATTGAATTTGTAGGCGTAAAGGGCGGCCTTGAGGAGAAGATTATACCCGGTTACGGCTATCCCCTTACGCTTTTGAACGTCGAGGGCTTTAAGGGCGGCGGCGCGGCGAAGCGGGTCGTTGCCATCATAAAGGTTCTGGCCGCCACGATGAGGGCCGTAAAGATACTCCGTAGAATTCGCCCTGACGGCGTGATAGGGAGCGGTGCCTATTCCTCTGCCCCCGTGGTATTGGCGGCGCGGCTAATGGGGATAAAGACGGCTGTTATGGAGCAGAACGCCGTGGCCGGGCTCACCAACAGGCTTCTCGGTCATGTGGTGGACAGGGTCTATACGGCCTTTCCCGAGGCGGGAGAGTTTTTCCCTCAGAAAAAGACCCTTCTTGCCGGTAATCCCATGAGGGGCGAGATGCTGAAAAAGGTCTTGGAATCCAGAAGTCGCGGAGATAAGGCCATGGAGAAAAAAGATAATGGCAGATTTACCATACTCATATTCGGCGGCAGTCAGGGGGCTACGGCCATTAACGCGGCCTTTCTTGACGCCACGGAGTATCTGACGGACATATGGGCCAATCTCGAAGTTATCCACCAGACCGGTGAAAAGGGCTATGACTTTGTGAAAGAGTCTTATGAGAGAAAAAAACTAACAGTGCGCTTATATAAGTTTATTGACTTCATGGCCGACGCCTATGCCTCTGCGGACCTTGTGGTCTGCAGGGCAGGCGCTACATCCATGGCCGAGATAGCGGCCTTCGGCCTTGTCTCCATCCTCGTGCCCTATCCCTTTGCCTCTGCTAATCATCAAGAGGTAAACGCGCGCTGTATGGTAAACCGCGGGGCCGCGGTGATGATACCGCAGGAAAAACTTACGGGCCGTTCCCTTGCCGAGAGCATAAGGCAATTTTACGAGAACCCCCGTAAGTTCGAGGATACAAAAAAGAAGGCCCGGGACTTCGGGAGGGTGAACGCGGCAAAGATCATTGCCGATGATTTTATGGGGATACTCAAAGTAAAGACGGGGTTCAGGGAAGCGGCTGTAACGTAATTACAATATAAAAAAGGCAGGGAATATGTACAGGGGAAGGATAAAGAGAATACATTTTGTGGGCATAGGCGGCTCCGGCATGAACGGTATCGCCGAGGTCCTCGTGAACATGGGCTACGATGTGTCTGGTTCTGATATCACGGAGTCCCCCACGGTCAAGAGGCTTCGCGGCCTTGGGGCCTCCATACATATAGGTCACCGTGAAGTCAATATACGCGGTGCGCATTGCGTAGTATATTCATCGGCAATAGGAGAGGATAACCCCGAGCTTACAGCCGCGTCCGAGGCGAAGATTCCCATAATACCCAGGGCCGAGATGCTCGCCGAGCTAATGCGTATGAAGTACGGCGTGGCCATAGCCGGAACGCACGGCAAGACAACGACAACCTCTCTTGTAGCCGCCATACTCGCCGATTCGGGGCTTGACCCCACAGTGGTAACGGGCGGTAAACTCAACAGCCTCGGGGCCAACGCCCATCTCGGCACAGGCGATGTCCTTGTGGCCGAGGCCGACGAGAGCGACGGTAGTTTTCTGAAACTTTCTCCCACCATAGCCGTTGTCACAAACATTGACCGTGAGCATATGAATCATTATCGGGATATGGATGATGTCTATGACGCTTACGTGGGTTTTGTGAATAAGGTGCCCTTTTACGGCTGTGCCATATTATGCCTTGACCACCCGGCTATTCAGGGACTTTTGCCAAGGGTCTCAAGAAGGTTTATTACCTACGGCCTCGCGGCTTCTGGCGATGTGCATGGGACAAACCTCGTTTATGAAGGCATTGAAACCACATTTGACCTCTTTGTCCTCGGCAAAAAGCTCGGCCCTGTAACCTTAAAACTGCCGGGCAGGCATAATGTGCAGAATGCCCTTGCCGCCGTCTCCGTGGCCCTTGAGCTTAATATAGGATTCGAGAAGATAAAGAAAGGCCTTGAGTCTTTTTCCGGGGTAGAGCGCAGGTTTCATGTGCGGGGCGTGGTCCGCGGTGTTACGGTAATAGACGACTACGGGCATCATCCCGAGGAGATTAAGGCCGTACTCAGCGGGGCGAAACAGAGCTTTAACAAGAGGATAATCGCCGTATTCCAGCCGCACAGGTACTCAAGGACAGCAGATCTCTTTAGTGATTTTCTCTCTGCTTTTAATGATGTGGATACGCTGATTGTAACGGATATATACGCCGCAGGCGAGGAGCCCCTAAAGGGGGTGAACGGCCTTGCGTTGTCAAATGCCATAAAGGAACACGGTCATAAGGATGTAACTTATATAAAGAGTGTCGCCGATGTGCCTGCATACTTGAAGGATATAGTCCGCGAAGGGGATCTTGTGATTACCCTTGGAGCAGGAGATGTCTGGAAGGCGGGCACGGCCCTTGTGAAGTTACTGAAAAAGGGTGAAGACGGCGTTAAACTGAGGGCGCTCTGAATGAAAGACAATAATCTCTCGCGTCAGTATCCGCTCATCTTTGTCGAGCGTTTCAAGGGCAAGGTGCTCTTTAACGCGCCCATGGCCGAGTACACATCTTTCGGCATAGGAGGCCCCGCCGATGTAATGGCCTTCCCGCGCGACGAGCATGACTTGAAGGAGATACTGCGTTTTGTCGTCTCCAAAAAATTCCCTTTTCTTATTATGGGGATGGGGACAAATATACTTGTAAGGGACGGCGGGTACAGGGGGATTGTCATCAATATGAGAGAGGGGCTTCGTGATACGGAGTGGAATGAAGAGGCCGCTACCGCCGTTGTAGGCGCGGGGGTAAGGACGCCGGCCTTTGTGGCGGATTCAGCAGAGAGGGGTCTATCGGGCATGGAGTTCGCCTGTTCCATTCCCGGTTCCATGGGTGGCGCGGCTGTGGGAAATGCCGGGGCCTATGGCCGTGATATGAGCGCTGTCATGGAGGGCGTGGAGGTGATGAGCCGAAAGGGGGCGAAGCGTTTTGTCCCTGCCGCGGATATGGGGCTCTCTTACAGGCACTCAAATATAGGCGAGGGCTCTGTCGTAATAAGGGTGCATATCAGGTTTGGAAAGAGTACTCCTCATAAGGTGAAAGAGAGGATAAGGGGCTTTGTGGAGAGAAGACGTGCCTTGTCCACCATCCCTGTGGCCAACGCAGGTTCTATATTCAAAAATCCGGCCGGTGTTACTGCGGGCAAGCTGATTGAGGAGGCGGGTTTCAAGGGCCGCGCCGAGGGCGGGGCTTCTGTATCCAAAGAACATGCCAATTATATAGTCAATAATGGAGGGGCGAGGGCCGCGGATGTGCTCTCTCTAATGGCCCTTGTGCGTGACGGTGTCTACGGCAGGTCGGGCATACTTCTTGAGCCGGAGATAAAGGTTGTTGGTGAAGATGGTTAATAAGATGAAACACACGGTGATTACATCATGAGCCCATTTATCGGCAAGCGCATAGGCGTACTCCTTGGAGGGGTATCAAGCGAGAGGAAGATTTCCCTTAAGACGGGCGCCTCTGTCCTGGCCGCATTGAAAGGGTCGGGTTACTCTGCCGTTGCTATTGACGCAGGTAAAGACCTCTTCAGCAGGATAACCGACGAGGGCGTCGAGGCGGCATTTATCGCGCTTCACGGCGGCGTCGGCGAGGACGGCTCTGTTCAGGGCGGCCTTGAGGTCATGGGCATACCGTATACGGGCTCCGGCGTTCTTGCAAGCGCCCTTGCCATGGACAAGATAAGGGCAAAGGAGATCTTCAGGCTTAATTCCATACCAACTCCTGCCTCCAGCCTTTGCAACACTGAAGAAGTCTTGAAAAATTTGAATCTTCCCCTTGTGGTAAAGCCCTCTGCCGGGGGCTCTACGCTGGGGCTGAGTATAGTTAAGGATGCATCGGCGTTGCCGAAGGCCATTGAACTTGCCGGCAGTTTTAATGAAGGTATTCTTATCGAGGAGTATGTTTCGGGCAGGGAGATAAGCGTCTCCGTACTTGACGAAGAGGTCTTTCCTGTGGTGGAGATTTTTACGGCAGGGGAGTTATATGATTATAAGGCTAAATACACTGCAGGCGGGGCGAGCTTCAAGGTTCCGGCGGATATGGAACCGGCCCTTACCGCAAGGGTATCGGACTTGGCCTTGAAGAGCTACACTGCACTGGGGTGCAGGGGCGCGGCGCGCGTGGATATACTTATAGGCAAGGGGGCTGAGCCATTTGTGCTTGAGGTAAATACCTCTCCGGGACTTACAGAGAGGAGCCTCCTGCCCATGGCCGCCGAAAAAGCGGGGTTGAGTTACAGAGACCTTGTGGTGCGTCTGCTTGAGGGGGCCTCCCTTGATAGCCGGGGCAGTGATAAGATAAGAAAAAAGAATGAAAAGCAGAGTTGTCAATAAAAAGAAGAGGAAGAGGAGCAACAGACGTCGCAGGGAGCCCTTTTTGAAGAGGGCGGCCTCCCACATGGTTGTTGCAGGCAAGGCCGTCGTGGCTTTATCCCTTGTCTCTTTTATTGTATACGGATCGTGGTGGACATATGAGCAGGTTATATCCACGCCGCGTCTCGCCGTAAGGCATCTCTCTGTAAGCGGCGCCCTTAGGGCTCAGCCGCGAGAGATTATAAAACTCGCGGGGATAGAGGAGGGACAGAACATATTTTCTTTTTCATCTTCAGAGGTTGAAAAAAAGATAGGGGAAAATCCCTGGGTACTTGAGGCCTCTGTAAAAAGAAAACTCCCCGGTACGGTAAGGATTCTTGTTGAGGAGAGGCGGCCCGTGGCCATAGTAAAGACAAAGGGCCTTTTTGTAATGGATAGCCGTGGAAATGTATTTAAAAAATTTACCCCCGCGGACAGGCTTGACCTGCCAATTGTGACAGGTCTTGACGGGGCCTCCGAAGAACAGAAACGCGCCATTATTGCCGGCTTCATGCGGCTCTTTCCCATTCTTGACAACAGACAGGGCTTTAACATGGGGGATGTATCGGAGATTCACTGCGATTATGATTACGGCTTTACCATCTATACGCTTGACAGGGGATTGAAGCTGGAGCTTGGAAACTCGAATTTTGAGGCGAGGCTCAAAATTTTTGAGAGGCTTATGGCCATGAACAAAGCTGTATTACAAGGAGTAAGGGCCGTGGACCTCCGTAAAGCAGGAGAGGCCGTGGTCAGATACGGCCATAAAGCAGTAAAAAGGGGGGGGAGAATCTAAATGTCCAAAAACGATAACATAATCGTAGGCCTTGATATCGGCACCACAAAGATATGCGCCATAGCCGGCGAAAAGACTGCCGACGGTATTGAGATAATCGGCATCGGCACCAAGCCCTCAAAAGGGCTCAGAAAGGGTGTAGTAGTCAATATCGAGAGTACTGTTGAGTCCATCAGGCAGACCATAAAAGAGACAGAGCTTATGGCGGGCTGTGATATCAACAAGGTCTTCTGCGGCATAGCAGGCGGGCATATCAGGGCCTTTAACAGCCACGGCGTCATAGCCGTAAAAAGCAGGGAGATTACGCGGGCCGATATAGACCGCGCCATAGAGGCGGCACAGGCCGTTGTCATTCCACCTGACAGGGAGGTTATACACGTCATCCCGCAGGAGTATATAGTTGACGATCAGGCCGGTATAGAAGACCCTCTCGGGATGATAGGCATAAGGCTCGAGGTGAAGGTTCATATAGTTACTGCCGCCGTTACCTCTGCGCAGAATATTATCAAATGCGCGAATAAGGCGGAGCTTGACGTAGAGGATATCGTACTCCAGCAACTCGCGAGCAGTGAGGCCGTGCTTATACCTGATGAGAAGGAGATAGGCGTAGTCCTTGTGGACATCGGCGGTGGCACGACGGATATCGCCCTCTACCATAACGGCACTATAAAGTACACCACCGTTATATCCCTTGGTGGCAATCAGGCCACAGGTGATATCTCCGTGGGGCTACGGACTCCGGTAGGCGTTGCCGAGAGGATAAAAAAAGAGTATGGGTGCGCCATGACGGATATGGTCTCGCGCGATGACATTATAGAGGTTCCAAGCGTTGGAGGACAGAAACCCAAGAAGGTCTCAAGGTTCATGCTCTGTGAAATTCTGGAGCCGAGGATGGAGGAGTTATTTGAGCTTGTCAACAGGGAGATAGTAAAGTCCGGCTACGATGCCCTTATCTCATCGGGAATAGTGCTTACAGGTGGCAGCTCGGCCATGGAAGGGGCCGTGGAGCTTGCCGAGCAGGTCTTTAATATGCCCGTAAGAAAGGGCGTGCCAAGGGGCGTTAAGGGGCTTTCCGATATTGTTCAAAATCCAATGTACGCTACGGGCGTGGGCCTTGTGCGCTTCGGTACCAGAAAGGTAAGCAGTGCCCATTTCCCGCAGAGGGGAGGAAATGTTTTTAATAAACTGAGTTCAAGGATGCGCGGCTGGGTTAAAGAGTTTTTCTAACGGGATTTTGGTTTGACCAAAAGAATTTATAATATATGAGGAGGAAGCGACCATGGATTTTACAAAGGAGGGGGAGATGAATATACGTTTTGATGACGGTTTTAACGCCGGGGCAAGGCTCAAGGTAATCGGCGTAGGCGGCTGTGGCGGCAACGCCGTTAACACAATGATAGATTTTGGCCTGCAGGGCGTGGAGTTTCTCGTGGCCAATACGGATGTTCAGGCCCTCAGCAAGTCCCGCGCGGGGATGAAGCTTCAGATAGGCTCTATGCTTACAAAGGGTCTCGGCGCCGGGGCCAACCCCGATGTGGGAAGAAATGCCGCCATTGAGAGCAGGGACGTACTCATTGACAGCCTCTCAGGGGCGGATATGGTCTTTATCACCGCCGGCATGGGTGGCGGCACAGGCACAGGGGCAAGCTCCGTAATAGCCGAGGCGGCAAGGGAGACAGGTGCACTTACAGTGGCCGTTGTGACAAAACCCTTTGCCTTTGAGGGTTCGAAGAAGATGCGGCAGGCCGAGGAGGGCCTTGAGAGGTTAAAGGACGTTGTTGATACGGTTATTGTCATACCAAATCAGCGTCTCCTCTCCGTGTCCTGCAAGAACACTACCCTCGCGGCGGCCTTTCAGATGGCCGACGAGGTGTTATTGCAGGCCGTCAAGGGAATCTCCGACGTGATTACCGTCCCAGGGCTTGTGAACGTGGACTTTGCCGATGTAAAGACCATTATGAGCGAGATGGGCCAAGCCCTTATGGGAAGCGGTACCGGCACGGGCGAGCAGAGGGCGCAGGACGCGGCGCGCAAGGCCATATCGTCACCGCTCCTTGAGGATATCTCAATCAGCGGCGCGCGCGGTGTGCTCCTTAATATAACGGGTTCATCGGATCTGAGCATACACGATGTCAACGAGGCCTCAAGCCTTATTCATGAAGAGGCCCATGATGAGGCCCATATAATATTCGGGGCCGTAATCGACGACACAATGGGCGACGAGGTTCGCGTCACAGTCATTGCCACGGGGTTTGGCGAGGCCGAGGAGGAGGCCATGCCCGTTGAGAGGATTCCCGCCGCCAATGTTATCGGCAATCTTGATGTGCCTACTGTAATAAGGCACGGTAAGCTGAACTCAGCCAGCTTTAATAGTGGTGAGATAAAGAGGCTTGGCCAGTTCGGCGGGCATAATACCGATGATGAGGATATATACGATACGCCCACGTTCCTCCGTAAACAGGCCGATTAAGCGGCCTTTGCCGCAGACTTGCCTTGCCCTAAGAAGGTTTTTTTAAGATGTGTTTCAGGGGTTGCCTGCTTTGGCGCCCTTTATCACGGAAGTTGGATGTAAGATTTAGAGGCTTGGCAGGAGGGTATTTTAATAGGCATATTAGACCCTCCCGCCGATTTTAAAGGCAGAGATCCCCCGGGGAGTATTGTCTCCCTCCCATAAATCCGTTGTGCTTTCTCCATTCAGGCGCGGCGGCCCGTCGGCATAAAATCTTCCATTCAGGTCTGAAAACCTGGCCTTTTATTTTTCTCCAAAGACCCCCGGGGGGCCTTTGCCTTGAATCTGGCTTTGTTCCATGTGATAATATAAAATTATCTTTATTCTACAGCAGGCTATGTATGGTAGGAGAAAAACGTAGAGGAGGGGCTCTGTCATCAGCCGGAAACTAAGGGAAAAGGCAAGGAAGAAACTTGCCCTCGAAGCGAGAGCCGTAAAAAAAGACCCCGGTGGTCGTCTCAGCGTGGCCCTCGTATACCCCAATCACTACTCTCCGGCCATGTCCAACCTTGGCTTTCAGACTGTCTACAGGCTCCTTAACGACATGGACGGCGTCCTGGCGGAACGGGCCTTTCTGCCCGATTATGAAGACATAAGTGAGTTTAAACGCTCCGGCGCGAAGCTATTTACCCTTGAGTCGGGAAGGGCCGTAAATGGCTTTGATATAATCGCCTTCTCCATATCCTTTGAGGAGGATTATCTGAACATCCCCCTTATACTGGAGTTGGCGGGAATAGGGCATTCAGCCTCGGCCCGAGGCGAGGCCATGCCCCTTGTTGTCGCCGGGGGCATCGCTACCTCTCTTAATCCCTGGCCCATCGCTGACTTCATGGACCTCTTTATTCTCGGAGAGGCCGAGGGCGCAGTCACGGAGTTCATGGAGCTTTATGGAGGCCTGCTTGAGGGGAAGGGGGCCGGGCGAGACAACTTAAAATCAAAAAATAAGATCTTAAAGGCCCTTGACGCATTGGAGTATACTCTCATTCCGTCATTTTATGATATGGAGTATTCTCATGACGGCGTCTTGATAAAGATAGATGCAGGCGAGGGTGTAAAGACAAGTGTCAGGGCCAAAAAGAATCTCTCTTTAAAGGGGTATATTATACCCGCCAACTTTATCCGCACTCCGCTTAGCGTATTTAAAGAGACCTCTCTCGTTGAGATAGAGCGCGGATGCGGCAGGGGCTGCAGGTTCTGCGCGGCGGGTTTTGTCTGCCTTCCGCCAAGGGAAAGAGAGCTTGATTGTGTCCTTACAGCCGTGCGTGGAGGCGCTAAGACAGGAAAGGTGGGGCTTGTTGGTACGGCTGTATCGGATTACTCAGAGCTTGGCGTTGTTGTCGAGGAGGGCGTCAAGGCCGGGGCCAGACTGACATTAAGTTCAATGCGCCTTGACGCCCTTACCGAAGAGAGGCTCGCGCTCCTTGAGCGCTCGGGCTACAAGACAATAACCCTTGCCCCCGAGGCAGGTTCCGGGCGCATGAGGGACGTTATAAACAAGGGCCTCACCGAAGAAGATATACTAAAGGCCGTGTCCATCTCTGCAGAGGCGGGTTTTCGAAAGATGAAGTTTTACTTTCTCTTCGGCCTCCCAACGGAGACGGACGACGATGCCGTGGCCATAGTGGAGCTTACTCGCAGGATTCAGGAGCTTTCCCGCGGAGCGGCCATTACCATAAGCCTTAACCCCTTTATACCAAAGCCCTTTACGCCCTTTCAGTGGTCTGCCCTTGAGAGGGGCGTTGTCCTTAAAAGGAGGCTTGCCATTATAAAAAAGGGGCTGAAGGCGCTAAAAGGAGTAAGGCTGAAGGCAATGCCTGTTGGAGCGGCTTTTTTTCAGGCCTATATGGCAAGGGCGGATAAGAGGGCCGGTGCCTTTATCGCAGAGGCCCATGAGATAGGTTTAAAAGGCGCGGTAAGGAACAACCTCTCCCTCATGGAAGGCGAACTATACAGGGAAAGGGAGTATGACGAGCCCCTGCCGTGGGAGATTATAGACCATGGGGTGAGTAAAAAATACCTCTGGGCTGAGTACAAAAAAGGGCTGAGAGGCGGGCTTACAAGGCCATGCGCCCCGGGATGCACAAGGTGCGGGGTCTGCCCGCCTCTTAGGCATTAAGAATTTTAATTTTCAAAAGACAGTATAAGAAGGAGATGGCTTAAAACAAATGGACGCTATTGATATCAAACAATTCCTCCCCCTTGTGCGTAGACCCTCGAGGTATATAGGCGGGGAGATAAATTCTATAAAAA
Source organism: uncultured Thermodesulfobacteriota bacterium (assembly GCA_964474975.1). Taxonomy (GTDB): domain Bacteria; phylum Desulfobacterota; class GWC2-55-46; order GWC2-55-46; family JADFVP01; genus JAJRZX01. Next base: position 5,101 of record CAYYUX010000015.1, on the reverse strand, counting down.
AAGACCTCTCAGCCGTTGGGCTGAGATACGCCCTTGCCTTTCCCGATAGCTACGAGGTGGGCATGAGCCACCTCGGCATGCAGATACTCTATCAGATACTCAACTCAAACGAGAAAATCGCCTGCGAGAGGGTCTTTGCCCCCTGGGCGGACATGGAGGCCCTGCTTCGCAGTAAGGGTCTGCCCCTTACCACCCTTGAGTCAAGTCTGCCCCTAAGTGACTTTGATATAATAGGTTTTTCCCTCCAGTATGAGCTCTCCTATACCAATGTCCTTATGATGCTTGAGCTTGGAGGAGTGCCGCTTCGCGCCGCAGACAGGGGTGATGCCGACCCCTTTGTATTCGGCGGAGGGCCGCTCACGTGCAACCCTGAGCCTGTTGCCGATTTTTTTGAGGCCTTTTTATTGGGCGACGGCGAGGAGGCGGCCATGGAGATGGCCCTTGCGGTTATGGAAGGCCGTAAAGAGGGCTTGAGCAGGAAGGCGATTCTTAAAAATCTCGCCGCCATAAAGGGCGTCTATGTGCCCTCTTTTTTCATGCCTTTCTATAATGACGATAATACGGTGAAAGAGGTGCGTCCCCTTGAAGTCGGATATACCGGTGTGGAGCGGAGGATAGTAATGGACATGGACGGCTTCTCGCCGGTGAAGCCCATAGTGCCTTTTACGGAGACCATTCACGACCGCGTGACAGTGGAGATAAATCGGGGGTGTACCCGGGGGTGCAGGTTCTGTCAGGCAGGCATGATTTACAGGCCCGTAAGGGAGAGAAGCCCACGTAAGGTCATGGAAATAATAGAAAAGGCCCTTCAGAACACCGGGTATGACGATGTCTCGCTACTAAGCCTCAGCGCCGGGGATTACAGCGTCATTGAACCGCTTATGAAGGGTCTTATGAAGTGCTTTGTGCGAAGGCGCATCGCCCTCTCGCTACCATCTCTGCGAGTCGGGACCCTTAGCGCCTCACTTGCCTCGGAGATAAAAAAGGTCAGAAAAACGGGTTTTACATTGGCCCCCGAGGCCGGTTCAGAGCGCCTTCGCAGGGTAATCAACAAGGGCATCACAGAAGAAGACCTCCTGCGCTCCGTGCGTGAGGTCTTTGACCTTGGCTGGAAGTCCATAAAACTTTACTTCATGATAGGCCTGCCCACGGAGAAGGAAGATGATGTGCTTGAGATAGTGGAGCTTGCGCGCCGTGTTAAAAAGGCCGCGCGCGGGGAACGAAAGGGAGGCCGCGCACCGCGTATAAGCGTAAGCGTATCGTCTTTTATACCAAAGCCCTTTACGCCTTTTCAGTGGGAGCCGCAGGTAGGGCCCGGGGAGCTGAGAAGGCTTCAGGGCATACTCAGGAAACGGCTCTCAGGCCAGGGCATAGACTTTAAGTGGCACGCCCCGGATATGAGCCTTTTGGAAGGCGTCTTCGCCCGCGGCGACAGACGGCTCTCTGCCGTAATAGAGCGGGCATACAGGGGCGGATGCAGGTTTGACGGATGGGGCGAAAAGTTCGATAACTCCCGCTGGCAAAAGGCCTTTATTGACGAGGGCATAGAGCCGGGGTTTTATACGGATAGAAGGCGAGATCCAGCCGAGGTCATGCCATGGGACCACCTCTCCCCGGGGCTGGACAAGGGTTTTTTATACAGGCAGTACAAAAAGGCCGTCCTTGCCGAGGAGACGCCCGATTGCCGGGGCTCGGCCTGCTCTGTCTGCGGAGTCTGCGACCACAAGGCCGTAAAAAATATCATTACCGATGAAGCAGTCCCCGAGACTTCTATCCCTAAGGCCTCGGCAAGGGTAGCGGAGAACCTGCCATCGTATAAGGTGAAACTCGGGTTTTCAAAGCGCGGGGCCATGAGGTTTCTGGGCCACCTTGAGATGATGAAGGTAATAAAGCGTATGGTGCGGCGCGCGGGGCTCCCTGTAAAGTACTCCGAGGGCTTTCATCCCATGCCGAAATTGAGTTTTTCTTCGCCTACAAGCCTTGGCGTGGAGAGCCTTGACGAGCGTCTCGATATTACCCTTGTGGGAGCGCCGGTGCCTGTGGACGATGTAATCAAGAGGCTTAACGCCGAGGCGCCCGAGGGCATAGGCTTTCATGTGCCCCCGAGAGAGTCCTTGAAAGTTGCATCGGGCTCTGATATGATGCAACAGATTGAGTATATTATAAATTTTGAAGAAGGCCCTTCGGGCTTTTATATAGATTCAGAAAGGATTGATGGGTACATAAAAGATTTTGTTTCAAGGGATACACTTTCGGCGACAATTACAAAAGGCGATAAATCGAGAACCGTAGACATTAAGAGTCAGATTGTAGAGATAAGACGTCTTAAAGGCCAGAGGGTGAGTATTATCCTTGCAAAGAAGGCCACGGCCGGCATAAGACCCCTTGACGTGCTTGTCCATCTCTTCCATGTCCCTCTGCCGGAAGCCCCTCTAATACCCATCCTCAAGACCGGATCCTTTCAATAACAGAAGGCGCTGTAATTACCTGTCCTTTCATTCGTGAGAGTTCCGCCTCGTTGTTTTTTGTGCTTTTCAGGCGGGCTCCTCCATGACTTTACTGGGATTATTGCGCATAAGGCGAGGATGAAAAAAGAAAAAAAGATAGAAATGTTCGTTAATTCCAACCCCTTTGAGACAAGGGTGGCAATTACGGAAGACGGCTCCCTTGCGGAGCTTTATGTAGAGCGTCCCGAAGATCGAAAGGTTACGGGTAATGTATACAAGGGCCGTGTCGCACGGGTCCTGCCGGGCATGCAGTCGGCATTTATTAACGTGGGCCTTGCCCGCACGGCATTCCTCCATGTATCCGATATACAGGAGACCCTTGAGGACGTTGATGATCAGACCCTTGAGAAGACAGATGGTAAAGGCAGGGGCGGCGCAAAGGGCGGAGGCCGCTACAAGACCCTGAAGATTCAGGACCTCTTGAAAGACGGCCAGGACGTCGTGGTGCAGGTCACCAAGGAACCCATGGGGAGCAAGGGCGCCCGCGTATCTTCTTACATATCCCTTGCCGGCAGGTATCTCGTCTTCATGCCATCTTATGACAGGGTTGCCGTTTCAAGGAGGATATCGAGCGACAGGGAGAGACGCCGCCTGAAGAAGATAGTCCAGTCCATGCGCCCCGACGGTTATGGCTTTATCATCAGAACCGTATGCGAAGGGGCCTCGGAGCAGGACCTTAAATCGGACATGGACTACCTTGTAAGGCTCTGGAAGTCTATTGACGCAAAAAAAACAGGCGCGCCGACGCCATCGCTCCTCCACGAAGAGCTTAACCTTAGCCTGAGGATGGCGAGGGATAAGTTCTCCTCAAAGGTAAAGCGGCTCGTCCTTGACAGAGAGGATGAGTACGAGAAGGTAAGGGATTTTACAAGAGAAGTCATGCCCGCCCTTGAGAAAAGACTTGAGCTTTACAAGGGTGATGAAGGAATATTCGAGAGGTACGGCATAGAGATAGAGATTGACGGAGCCCTTGAGAACAAGATATGGCTCCGTTCCGGCGGGTTTCTCGTCATTGACCAGATGGAGGCCCTGACGGCCATAGACGTGAATACCGGTAAGTATGTGGGCAAAAAAAACTCCGAGCATACCATAGTCAAGACCAACCTCGAGGCCGTTGACGTTATCGTAAAAAATCTGCGCCTCAGAAATATCGGCGGCATTATCGTCATTGATTTTATAGACATGCTGAAGGTATCGGACAGAGACAAGGTCTATAACGCCTTGAAAGAGGCCCTTAAGGCCGACAGGTCAAGGACGAATATCCTGAGGATATCGGAGCTCGGGATAGTGGAGATGACGCGCAAGCGTCTTCGCAATAACCTCATTCAGTCGCTCTGCAGGACATGCCCCACATGCGAGGGCGTGGGTTTTGTAAAGTCGGCCCATACCGTAATGATGGATATCTACAGGTCCCTTGAGAGAGAGCTCCGCGGGAAAAAGTCTCCAACGCTATATTGCAGTACAGCGATAGCCGAGGGTTTAAGGGAAACCCCGGCCATAATCGGAGACCTTGAGGACAGGTTCAAGACCAAGGTGACGATTGTCCCTGTAGAGGGATTTCAGCATGAGAGGTTCGAGGTCCTCTGAGAGTTGCGCATGCTGGGTTGCTGGTCTGTGCATGAGCCTGCCGCAGGCAATAGATGCGGGGTGGACATCGACCTTGCGCTGATTTATTAAGATATACCGATAGTTACAGATATGAAAAGACCTTTGCTCTTTTTTTTCGCGGCCTTTGCCGCCTTTTGTTTTTATTTTCCTGCTCCTGCCTGCGGCTCGGGTATGGCTGGACGCCGTGTCTTCAAGGCCGCGGGGTGCGGCGGCTGTCACAGAGTGAGGAGGCCGGGGAGGCTTACGCGCGCTGATTTCCTTGCTCAAAAAGGCCCTGATCTCTGGTATGCCGGGAGCAAGTTCAAGGAGGGCTTTTTGGCTTCCTGGCTCGTTGCCCCGCGGCCTATAAGGCCCCTTGCTTATAACTCCCTTGTAAAGAAGAATAAAGCCCATCATCGCCGCCTTTCCGCCTCTGAGGCAAAGTCCGTGGCTATGTGGCTAATGACCCTTAAGGCCGATGAGCTTGTCAGGCCCGCAGGCATACTGCCGGCGGTAAATGTAAGGGGGAGGATAGTCTTTATAAAAAAATTCGCCTGCTACGGCTGTCATCAGGTCTCGGTGCGCGGAACCCTTGCCGGCGGGTTATCGGGGCCGAGCTTTGCGGGAGTGAGTAAGAGGCTGAACCCCGATTGGATATACGCCTTTTTAACGAACCCCCGCGCTTTTGCGCCTGTAAGCAGGATGCCTGTATATGCGGGCCTTGCAAAAAAAACCGAGATGAAGGCCCTTGCCTCCTATGTGGCGGGGCTAAAATAAGGTGAAAAAGTTTGGGGTAAGTGATTTGAGGCCAATATTTTTGTTAAGGGTTCTGGTGTTGCCCTTGTTTTTTACGGTCATATCCGCCTCGCCGGGGCTTTCGGCCTCGGCGCGTGATAACTATGCCTTTTACTGCGCCCAGTGCCATGGTCTTAAGGGCAGGGGCGACGGCCCCAACGCCACGGAGAGCCAGCCCGTTGACCCCCGTGACCACACCAGCGCCTATGATA
>CAYYUX010000014.1:0-26660 GCA_964474975.1 uncultured Thermodesulfobacteriota bacterium | reverse complement strand
ACATGGGGGCCGCCGGGCTCACCTCGTCAAGCGTGGAGATGGCCTCAAGGGGCAAGGCCGGTATCGAGATAGACATGGACGCCGTGCCTCAGCGCGAGACCGGCATGACGGCCTACGAGATACTCCTTTCAGAGTCTCAGGAGAGGATGCTCATAGTAGCGAAAAAGGGCTTTGAGGACAAGGTCAAGTCCATATTCAGCAAATGGGACCTTGACTGCGAGGTAGTGGGCAAGGTCATAGAAGAAGAAACCGTGAGGATACTTGAGGGCGGCACCGTTGCCGCCGAGATACCCGTAACCATCCTTACGGACAGTGCGCCCCGTTATGAGAGGCCCGTGCAGAGGCCCCAATGGCAGGATGAGGTTCAGAGCCTTGATATGAAAAAAGTCGCCTTGCCTGCTGATTATAATGAGGTTTTTTTAAAGTTACTTGCCTCAACAAATATCTCAAGCCGTGAGTCTATCTACTCGCAGTTCGACTTCATGGTGCGCACTGATACCGTTGTAGTGCCCGGCTCCGATTCAGCCGTTGTGAGAATAAAGGGCACGAATCGCGCCATCGCCCTTACCGTGGACTGCAACCCCCTATACTGTTTTCTCGAGCCTAAAAATGGCGCAAAGGCCGCCGTTGCCGAGGCCGCGAGAAACCTTGTCTGTTCAGGGGCGAGGCCCCTTGCGCTAACGGATTGCCTTAACTTCGGCAACCCCGAGAGGCCCGAGGTCATGTGGCAGTTTACCGAGGCCGTCGAGGGCATTAAAGAGGCCTGCCTCTCACTTACCGTCCCTGTTATCGGCGGAAACGTCAGCTTTTATAACGAGACAAGCGGCGCTGGCGTGTACCCCACGCCCACTATCGGGATGTTAGGGCTTATTGAGGATACTGCCCATATTACAAGGCAGTGGTTCCGCGGCCCCGGTGATATAATAGTGCTTTTAGGCGAGACTCGCGCGGGGCTTGGCGGCACGGAGTACCTTAGGCTTATTCACGGTAAAGAATGCGGGCAGGGGCCGGTTATGGACCTTGAGGTGGAAAAATCCCTTCACAGGGCTTGTTTGGAGGCGATAAAGGCTGGTATAATATTATCCGCCCATGACTGCTCCGAGGGCGGAGCGGCCGTGGCCCTTGCCGAGTGCGCCCTTAACCCCGCGGGAAGCGTGGGCGTTGATGTAGCCCTTGGAGCTGAGACAACGCTTCGTCTCGATGAAGTGCTATTCGGAGAGACGCAGTCACGTATACTTTTCTCTCTTGAAGAGGCGGGGATTAAGAAATTGCAGGATATATGCGCCTCACATGGCGTGCCGCTTGAGATTATCGGGCGCACCGTTCCTGATGGGTTCAGGATTAAAGGCCTTATAGAAACATCCCTTAATGACCTCCATGAGGCCTTTAGACGCTCACTTCAAAGCCGTATTGAGGGCGCTTCAGGGGGCTGACCTTTATTTAACTTATGTGCATCTATATAGCAAAGGAAAACATCAATGGATAGCGCTTTCAGGGAAGACCGCTTTCATGACGAGTGCGGCGTTTTCGGTGTTTACGGCCATGCAGAGGCCGCTAATCTGACATATCTCGGTCTATACGGCCTTCAGCATCGCGGACAGGAGAGCGCCGGTATCGCATCAAGCGACGGACAGCGCATTTACTCCCATAAGGGCATGGGCCTTGTGGCAGATGTCTTTGATAACGAGAGTATAAAAAACCTGACCGGCACCTCGGCCATAGGTCATGTGCGGTACTCAACAGCTGGCGAGAGCCATATAAAAAACGCACAGCCCTTTGTCGTGGAGTATGCGCGCGGCGGCATTGCCGTTGCCCATAACGGCAACATTGTAAATTCTTTTGTCATACGCGCCGAGTTCGAGGCCCATGGCTCCATATTTCAGTCCGGAATGGACACGGAGACAATAGTTCACCTCATATCCTCATGTAAGGAAAGTAAGCTCATTGACAGGATAACCTATGCCCTTGGAAAGCTGAAAGGGGCCTTTTCGCTGGTTTTTCTTACGGATAAGGGGACAATGGTTGCGGCGCGCGACCCATCAGGCTTCAGGCCTCTATGCCTCGGCAGGCTAAGGGATTCCCTTGTCGTAGCCTCGGAGACATGCGCCCTCGACCTCATTGAGGCCACATACATAAGAGATATTGAGCCGGGTGAGATAATCGTTATGGATAAGAAGGGGCTTCGTTCATTCAAACCCTTTAAATCGCAGTCCACGATGCAATGCGTCTTTGAGATGATATACTTTGCCCGCCCTGATTCCTATATATTCGGAAAGAGCGTCTATGCCGTGCGGAAAAACTTCGGACGTATCCTCGCAATGGAAAACCCCGTTGAGGCGGATATAGTCATCCCCGTGCCAGATTCTGGCGTTCCTGCGGCCATAGGCTATGCCGAGCAGTCGGGCATACCCTTTGAGAAGGGCATAGTGCGTAGCCATTACATGGGCAGGACCTTTATCGAGCCGCAGGACTCCATACGGCACTTCGGCGTCAAACTAAAACTTAACGCCGTAAAAGAGGCCCTCCGTGGAAAAAGAGTTGTAGTCGTAGACGACTCAATAGTGCGCGGAACAACAAGCAGAAAGATAGTAAAGATGATAAGAGACGCGCGGGCAAAAGAGGTGCATCTCAGGATAAGCTCTCCGCCGAGTATCTCTCCATGCTTTTACGGTATAGATACGCCCACTAAAGAGGAGCTCATAGCATCGAGTCACCGTGTAGAGGAGATAAACAACTACATTACCTCTGACTCACTGAGTTATTTGAGCCTCGAGGGCCTCTATAAAGCGCTTGGAGAGGATATGGGTTTCTGTGATGCCTGTTTTACCGGTAAGTACCCCGTAAAGGTTGAGGATGAGGTCAAGGCCCCGCAACTGGTTCTTTTTAAGTAGCCCTTTAGTTTAGTTATCATAGCTCACGTATTAATTTATTCTCCGGAGGTGTTCCATGAAGAGATTGTTTTTTCCGCTCTTTGCCATTGTATTTTTATCCGTTCTTTTGCTCTGCTCAGGCTCTGCGTTTGCCGCTGATGCCAAGGCGGATAAATTCAGTATACAGAAGAAGAAACATGAGGCGCTCTCCGGCGCACCACTTACAAAGGCCGAGAGGAGAAAACTAAATGAGGAAAAGAGGAAAAAAGAGCTTGATGAGAGAAGAAAGAACATGCCGCCCATAAAGATGGTCTTTGTGGAAGGCGGTTGTTTCATGATGGGGGATACTGAAGGTATCGGCGATGCAGATGAACGTCCCGCTCACAAGGTCTGTCTCTCTGATTATTATATCGGCGAGGTTGAGGTGACTAACGGGCTCTGGGAGCATGTCATGGGCATGTCCTTTCACGAGGGCGTTGACCCCAAGATGCCTCTTACGGGAATAACATGGAACTGGGTCAACCGTTTTCTTCTCGATCTCAATGCCCTCGTAGACGGATTTTACCGTCTTCCCACAGAGGCTGAGTGGGAGTACGCCGCCCGCGAGAGAGGAAAGAAAACAAGGTGGTCAGGGACGGATAAAGAAGAAGATATCGGGGATTACGCATGGTACGCATATAACTCCGACGGCAAGCTCCATTACGGCAGGCAGAAAAAGCCTAATGCACTGGGCATATATGATATGACGGGCAACGCATGGGAGTGGGTGGAGGATAACTTTGATTTTGATTACTACAAGAACAGCGAAAAAGACGACCCCTTTGGCCCGGATTTTTCCAACTGGCGTACAATACGCGGCGGCTCTGTATACGAAGGGCCATATAAGCTTCGCACCACCTATCGCTACGCAAAAGAGCCGAATCTGGTATCACCTGTAATCAGCTTTCGTCTTGCGGAGTAGTTCGGGTACTGTTCTGAAAGAGAGGAACGCCATATGAAAGGTTGCTCCCGGGCGGGATATACCTATATATTCATACTTTTTTTGCTCTCAATGACGGCCTTTTCCTGCGCAGGCCCCATTGCCGCCTCAAGAGGCCGTTATAACGGTGAGCTACAGCGGTGGACAAGGGAGGCAAGCCTGTACAGCGGTTTTGAAGAGAGGCTCAGTGTTGTCGCCACATACAGAGGGCCTTCTTTTAAAAGTGCCTACAGCGATTATTACGCCCGGAGCTTCTCTCTTTCAGATTCGCAAAAGGCCGGTCTTCTCTTAAAAGACAGGCAGGCCCTTAACAAATACAACGAGTTCCTGCTCTCCGTTCATACCTCGGAAGCGAGGCTTAATAACCTTGAGAGCAAGAAATCTCCATGGAAAATATACCTTTCCGACAGTAGCGGTACGAGGGCCGAACCCGTCTCCATAGACAAGGTAGAGAGGGCCGACCCTGTGAGGGGTGAGTTTTTCCCATATATCGACCTCTGGAGTACAGCCTATGTGCTTCGTTTTCCCCGCCATGCCGGACCGGGCAGTACAGCTCTTCCCGCCGAAGACGCCGCTTTTATCAAACTGACCATCTCAAGCGTACTCGGGCAGGTAGAGTTGAAGTGGCCCCACGAAGCACAGAGACCTTAAAGGCCTTCTGCCCTGTCTCTCCTCTGAAAAAACTTCTTGCAAGACTCTGTAAGGATGTGATAATCATATAAGGATAAAATACACACGCGTCGTATTTTTTTGCGGTGTCCGCCGAGGCGGACCCATGACAGAGCGGCGCGGAGGATTTCAACCGCAAAAGGAGGAAATAGCATGGCATACCTTACGATGAAACAACTTCTCGAGAGTGGTGTTCACTTCGGACACCAGACGAGGAGATGGAATCCGAAGATGAAGACCTATATCTTCGGAGCAAGAAACGGCATCTACATCATAGACCTGCAGCAGACCGTCAGGCTCTTCAAGACTTCTTACAACTTTATACGCGATATCGCTGCCAAGGGTGGCAAAGTCCTCTTTGTGGGTACAAAAAAACAGGCTCACAAATCCATTGAAGAAGAGGCGCGCCGCTGTGGTATGTTTTATGTGAATAACCGCTGGATAGGCGGCTTTCTTACAAATTTCGCCACTGTTGAAAAGAGCATCGCACGTCTAAACAAGCTTGATAAGCTTGAGGAGAGCGATGATTTTACTGGCTCCACAAAAAAAGAACGCCTCATGCTCGAAAGAGAGAAACTAAGGCTGGAAAAATATCTCGGCGGTGTGCGCGAGATGAAGGCCCCGCCTGCCGTGATGTTCGTAGTGGACTCGAAAAAAGAATCTATCGCCATTAAAGAAGCGCGCAAGCTCGGCATAACCGTTGTGGCCATAGTTGACTCCAACTGCGACCCCGACGAGGTGGATATGGTTATACCCGGCAACGACGATGCCATACGCGCAATTAAGCTTTTTTCTTCTTCTATTGCCGATGCCTGTCTTGAGGGCAAGGCCATGTATGAGGCAAGCCTTCAGAGCGCCGCCGATGAGGCCGCCGCTGAGCTTGCCGCGAAAGAAGCCGCCGCAAAGGCAGAAGAGAAAGCTGTTCCTGCAAAGGCCGCTCCTGTCAGGAAGCCTGTGAAAGCCGCGCCTGCCGCGAAGCCTGTGAAAGCCGCGCCTGCCGCGAAGCCTGCGGAGGCCGCTCCAGAGACACCTGTAGCCGCATCGGCAGAGACTGCTCCGGCTGTAGCCGCGGCGCCTGAGGTCGTTGATTCAGAGGAATCTGCTAAGTAATCTTTTTAAACCCGGGCAACGCTCTAATAAGATTGAAACTTATTTACGTGGAGATGTGTTTAAATGGGAATTTCAGCAAAAACAGTTAAAGAGTTAAGAGAAAAAACAGGCGCCGGTTTCATGGACTGCAAGAAGGCCCTTGCCGAGACAGGCGGCGATGTAGATAAGGCACTTACATTCCTTAGAGAGAAAGGTCTCTCGGCGGCGGCCAAGAAGTCCGGAAGGGTTACTGCCGAGGGCATGGTATACTCTTACATCCATGGCAACGGAAAACTCGGTGTCCTTCTTGAGGTAAACTGCGAGACGGATTTTGTCGCGAGAAATGAAGATTTCAAGGCCCTTGTCAAGGATATTGCCATGCATATCGCGGCCATGGAGCCTGCCTACATAAGGCGCTCCGAGGTTCCCGCTGAGGTCATTGAGGCCGAGAAGGCCATATACGTGCATCAAGCCAGAGAATCAGGCAAACCAGAGAAGGTAATAGAAAAGATCGTCTCCGGTAAACTCGACAAGTTCATGAAAGGTCTCTGTCTCCTTGACCAGCCCTTTGTGAAGGACACTGACAAGACCGTGGAGAAACTTATTGTAGAGGCCGTGGCCAAGATGGGCGAGAATATCTCCGTGAGACGCTTTGTACGGTTCAAGGTCGGCGAGGGCCTTGAAAAGAAAGAAGAAAACTTCCTTGAGGAGGTGGCGGCCCTTCAGGGCTGAGTCGCCCCGCGTACCGCGCCTCCCGGGCTAATATCCCCGATGCCCTTCCCTGTATACGGAAGTTCAGGGGTAAGACCATCATCATCAAATACGGCGGCTTCGTTGCAGTGGCCGAGGCACTCCAAACTATTTGCGCACTACAGGGGGCCTCTTTTGTAAGAATAGGCATGCCCCTGAGTTGCCGCGCCATAGACACCCCGGTTTTTTTAAAAAAAACCGGTGTTACACGCCTTTGTTATACCCATGGAGACTATGCCTGAGACATTAAAATATAAAAAAATTCTTCTGAAACTCTCTGGCGAGATACTTATGGGTAAGCTCGAGTATGGTGTCGACCCAAGCACTGTCAAGGGCATAGCCATGGAGATAGCTGGCCTTTACGCCATCGGCGTCGACGTATCCGTTGTTATAGGCGGCGGAAATATTTTCAGGGGAGTCTCTGCAAGCGCGAAAGGCATGGAGAGGACTACCGCTGATTACGTAGGCATGCTCGCGACAGTAATAAACGCCCTTATGCTTCAGGACGCACTTGAAAGGGCCGGTGTGCCGACGAGGGTAATATCCGCCATTGAAATGAAAGAGCTTGCCGAGCCCTATATAAGGCGGCGGGCGATAAGACACCTTGAGAAGAGAAGGGTGGTTATCTTCGGCGCCGGAACAGGCAACCCATATTTTACCACAGATACTGCCGCCGCTCTGCGCGCCATGGAGATGCATACAGATGTCCTTTTAAAGGGTACCAAGGTAGACGGCGTTTATGACAAAGACCCCGTTGGAGACAATACTGCTGTCAGATATGAGAGCCTCCCTTACATAGATGTCCTAAAGCTCGGCCTGAGGGTGATGGACTCAACGGCAGTCTCTCTCTGCATGGATAACAAGATGCCTATTGTTGTTTTTGATATCAAAGAGTCCGGCGCCCTTGTCCGCATAGCAAGAGGCGAGAATATCGGCACATTGGTACGTCCCTCATAATAAACATACTCTCGGAGGTTACGTGAACAAGCGGGATATGCAAGAGATAAAGACAAAGATGGACCTTGCCCTTAAGGCCCTTAATCATGAGTTTTCATCGTTGAGGACAGGACGTGCCTCTATAGCGATTTTTGATACTGTAATGGTCGATTATTACGGCTCGCCTACACCCCTTAATCAGGTTGCTACCTTAAGCGCCCCTGAGCCGAGACAGATAGTTATCCAGCCCTGGGACGTCTCGCAGATACGGGCCATTGAGAAGGCCATTACCTCTTCCGTGCTTGGCCTCACACCCTCTAATGACGGCAAGATAATACGCGTTAACATCCCTCAGCTTACTGAAGAACGAAGAAAAGAGCTTGTCAAAGTAGCCCACAAATTCGGTGAGGAATGCAGGGTTTCGATAAGAAATATACGCAGGGAATTTAACGATAAGGCAAAAAAGTTAGAAAAAAACAAGGAAATTTCTCAAGACGATCTCAAGAAGATATGCGAGGAGATTCAGTCCCTCACAGATAATTATATTAAGAGCGTGGAAGTAGCCTTTTTGAAAAAAGAGGCGGAGATAATGGAAGTCTAAGCAGGCGTACTGCGGCTCTTAAGCTCCATCCGGCCCCTTGTGCTGTCTTATAAAGGTAAAGTTTACGCCATATAGAATATCGGTGTTTATATATTTTCAAGTATGCCCGGCCCCTTGTTCAGCTTTATTTTACGGGCAGAAGTCTCGATGATTACGGGGCTTGGAAGACATATGATTTTTGATTTTCAATAGGCATCAAAAGATGAATGAATTATCACAAATTGATCGTCCACGTCATATCGCCATAATAATGGATGGCAATGGCCGTTGGGCGCGCAAAAGGCTCCTGAACAGGGTTAATGGTCATAAAAAAGGTATTGAGGTAGTTAAGGACATTGTCACGCGGTGCCGTAAACTCGGCATAATGTATCTGACACTGTATACTTTCTCAAAAGAAAACTGGCGGCGTCCTGCCGCGGAAGTCGCTTTTCTCATGCGTCTTCTTGCGAAACATCTGAAAAAAGACGATAATCTTTTTTTGGAAAACAGGATCCACTTCAAGGCTATTGGAAATATCTCTGAATTGCCGGAAAACGTCTCTGAGGCCATCAGGGAGCTTGAAGAGAAAACAGCCTCTTTTACAGGCATGCATCTTCAGCTTGCGCTGAGTTACAGCGGCCGTGATGAGATAACACGAGCGGCAAGGATACTTGCCGACAAGGCGGCGAAGGGATTGATTAAGGCCGATGATATTACTGAAGATATCTTCAGCAATGAGCTTTACACGGCAGATGTTCCAGACCCTGATCTGCTCATCAGGACAAGCGGCGAGTGCAGGATAAGTAACTTCCTCCTCTGGCAGCTTGCCTATACAGAGATACATATTACAGATGTACTCTGGCCCGATTTTACCACAGAAGACCTTGATCAGGCCATCCGCGACTATCAGCGGCGAGAGCGACGCTTCGGTCTTGTCACCGAAAGCATAGGCGCACTTCTTTAATATATTCAAGAAATATCTGCTAATATCCGTAGAAATTACTACGGAATTATGGGAGAGGCCATACTGAAAAGGGTAGCCACAGCCTTTTTTCTCATCCCTGCCGTAGTCGCTCTTGTCCTCTATGGTCCGCCCATTCTCCTGCTCTTTGTGGTAATGGCAATAACCTTTCTTGCGCTCCTTGAGTTCAATAAAATCTCCTCTCTCATAACAGGGACTCATGGCGGAGGCCTTACAGCGCCGCTTATGGGCCTCATTCTCCCGCTTTCCGTTTATTATGCCGGAGCGGCCCCCTCATCGGCACTCTTTACAGCCGCTTTTTTTCTGTTTTTATTCCTTGCCCTTCCGGGGGTGAAAAACTTCAGACATACTCTGCCCGATACGGCGATGAAGACTACGGGGCTTGTATATATAAGTCTGCCCCTCTCATACTTCATCCTCCTTGCGAGCGCCCCTGCGGGAAGGTGGTGGGTACTCTTTTACCTCATCATAATATGGTGTAATGACTCCTTTGCATATATCTTCGGCAAGGCCGTGGGGCGTCATAAACTCTGTGCTTCCATCAGCCCCGGCAAGACTATCGAAGGGGCTCTCGGCGGGCTGGCTTCAGGCGTATTAGCCGCCATTATATTCAATGCCTTTGCCTGCCTCAGCGGATATGGCGGGGTTATCATCATAGCTTTTGTTACGGGTATACTCGGCATTTTCGGCGACTTATCGGAATCTGTCTTGAAAAGAAGCGCCGGGGTAAAGGATTCTGGTACCATCGTACCCGGTCACGGCGGTGTTCTTGACAGGATAGACAGCATGTTCTTTTCTCTTCCGGCTATTTATATGCTGGCAATATACTTTAAAATATAGCATAATATTAAATTGGTTTTTCAGCATCTAATGCTTGGAGGTCGCCTTAAAATGAGTTCAAAGAAGTCTCTTTCCATTCTCGGGTCCACAGGTTCCATAGGGCGAAGCACCCTTGATGTCGTTCGAGCCAACCCCGGAAGGTTTGAGGTAAAGGCCCTCTCTGCAGGGCGAAATACACGACTTCTCAAGGCTCAGATAGAAGAGTTCAGCCCCTCTTATGTGTCTGTCCTTGACGAGAAAGACGCAGGCGAGATTGAGCTTTTTTTTAATGGCCGCGTAAGTGCGGGCTTTGGAGAAGAAGGCGCTACAGCCGCGGCATGCCTCGAGGAGGCCGATTGCGTGGTGGCCGCCATATCAGGGGCCGCAGGCCTTATTCCCACCATGGCCGCCGTGGAAGCAGGTAAGATAGTCGCCCTTGCCAACAAAGAGACCATGGTCCTCGCGGGCTCCCTGGTAATGGCCATGGCAGAAAAGACTGGCGCTACCATACTGCCCGTGGACAGCGAGCATAGCGCCCTATTTCAATCCCTCAGAGGTCACAGACACTCCGATGTGCGCCGTGTCATCCTTACTGCGTCGGGAGGTCCTTTTTTTAACAATAAGGATTTAGACCTCGAGACAGTGACTCCTGCGCAGGCACTGAACCATCCAAAATGGTCAATGGGTAAAAAAGTTACCATTGATTCCGCTACCCTCGTAAACAAGGGCTTGGAGGTCATTGAGGCGAGCATGCTCTTCGGCCTTCCGGCTGAGAGGATATCCGTCTCAATCCATCCGCAGAGCATTGTTCACTCCATGGTCGAGTATCTTGACGGCTCAATTATATCGCAGATGGGTATTGCCGACATGAAAGGTCCCATTGCCTACGCCCTCGGCTACCCCGAGAGGATTCCAAAGGCCATAGAGCCTCTGACCCTTAACGGACTCACTCTTGAGTTCTATGAGCCTGACCTTGAACGTTTTCCATGTCTCGGCCTTGCATACGGGGCGCTACGCATAGGAGGCACGGCCCCTGCCGTCCTTAACGCCGCCGACGAGGTGGCCGTAGAGGCTTTTTTACGGGGGGAGATTAAGTTTACGGATATTTACACTGTAATAGACGGTGTGCTCTCGGAATGCACATCATGTAAGGTTACTGCCATCGAGGATGTCCTGGCCGCCGATAGAGAAGCGCGGGCAGGGGCCTCTGAAATTATACGAACTTTGAGGTAAGAAAAAATATGGTTACAGTTATTTCCTTTGTAATAGTGCTTGGCGTTCTCGTCTTTATCCATGAGTTCGGCCATTTCTGCGTCGCAAAACTAAGCAATATCAAGGTGGAGAAATTTTCCCTTGGTTTCGGCCCTAAACTCATAGGCTTTAAAAAAGGCGAGACTGAATATATGCTCAGCCTTCTCCCCCTCGGCGGCTATGTGAAGATGATAGGCGAGGCCCCGGGTGAGGAAATCTCTGAAGAGGACAAGAATAGGTCCTTTACGGCAAAGAGCCCCCTTAACAGGGCGGCCATCGTTGCCGCAGGCCCGGTGATGAACCTTATCCTCGCATTTGTCCTCCTTCCGCTTATATATATTATAGGCATCGAGGTTCCGGCGTATCTCGAAAGGCCTACTGCCGTTGGTTATGTATTCGCCGATAGTCCGGCAAATAAGGCAGGCCTTGAAAAAGGCGATATCATAAAACTTGTAGACGGCAAACCCGTACCCACATGGCAGGATTTTGTCGCTGTTACTGCAATGAATCCGCAAAGCACTCTGAGGCTTACCATCTCAAGAGATGGACGCAGAGTCGAGGCAACCATTAACCCTGAAACATCAAAAAAGACAGGCGCCGGCACCGTAGGCATACTGCCGCCCATGATACCTGTCATAAGCTCGGTTAACAAAAATTATCCTGCCTACAAGGCGGGTATCCGCGCAGGTGATGAGATACTCGCTGTTAACGGCAAAAAGATAACTCATTGGATTGAGCTTGAATCCCTTGTAAGTAAAGACGCCGCCGCCAAGCTCTTTACCATAAAAAGGGGAGAAAAGACCTTTGATGTAAATATAAGGCCTCGCGCCTCTGCTGACGGCAAGAGATTTCTCATAGGCGTTTCCCGTGAGGAAGAACGTGCGCTGAAGAAATACGGAGTCGGCGAGTCCATCGTAAAGGGGCTTTCCGCCTCTGTTGAGATGACGGAAAAGCTCTTTATCGTCATAAAGGGTCTTATTGTCGGGCAATACTCACTGAAGACCCTCGGCGGGCCTATCATGATAGCTCAGGTCGCCGGAAGGGCCGCCCATGAGGGACTCTCCGACATACTCTCTCTTGTGGCCTTTCTCAGCCTTCAGCTCGGCATAATCAACCTTTTTCCAATACCAGTGCTTGATGGCGGACATATCATGTTCATGGCAGTGGAATCAATAAAAGGCAAACCCCTCAGCGACAAGTTCATGGGTGTGGCTCAGCAGATAGGCATCGCCCTTATCATAAGCCTCATGGTCCTTGTCACGTATAATGATATATTTCGTATCTTCAGCTGAGGCGGTCTCGAACATTACAGGGCTTGTCCTGCATATTGGATTTTTGAAATGATCCTCGCTATTGATACATCGGGACGCTCCGGCAGTATCGCCCTTGTTGAGGGCGGCCGCCTCGTTGCCGAGCGCACTGTTGGCGACGCCGGCCCTCACGCGCGCTGGCTCCTTGGTAATATTGACGGGATATGTTCTGCCGCCGGCATACAACTTAGGGAGATAAGCCTCTTTGCCGTGGCCGTCGGACCCGGCTCCTTTACAGGGCTACGCATCGGTCTTACTACCATAAAGGGCCTTGCCTGGTCTCTTGATAAACCTGTCGTCCCTGTCTCAACCCTTTCTGCGCTGGCCATGAACGCCTCCTCAGCCGGTGTGCCTGTATGCGCTATGCTTGATGCCAGAAAGTCCGAGGTCTATGCGGCGCTTTATACCTTCAGCAATGGTGTGATAAAAACCTCTATGGAGCCGATCTCCGCAAAACCTGAGATTCTTTTGAAAAAGCTTAATAACGAATATCCCGAGCCTGCCCCGATGTTTTTTCTCGGCAACGGCCTCGGCCCCTACGGAGAGCTTGTCAGCAAGGGCAGGAAGGGCGCGATACTGACATCGGAGCCGCTCTGGCATGTCAGGGCCTCGAATATTGCCGCCCTTGCCCTCTCGGAAGGGGCAGAGTCAGCCACGGCCCTTGAATTGACCCCTCTTTATCTTAGAAAGTCAGAGGCCGAAATTAGACGAAAGGCCCGCCAAAGCTCGTAAGGGCACGTTTGTCGTGTTGACAATTAACTCCTGATAATTTATTATAAGAGTATCAATCTTACTCAAAAGAGATTGCCTGAATCTCTTTTCAATTTTCATCGTCTGTATGAAAGGTTTTTCTATTTTACCTTATTATAAGGAGGAAACATGTTGGAGCAGACGGAACTTGTGGAAAGACTTATTCTGGAAAACGAGGCATTCAAGAAGGCCTATACAGAACACAAGGGATATAAACAGCGTGTCGCTGAGTTGGAAAAAAAAGGAATTTTAAATAAAGAAGAAAGGCTTGAGGAAAAAAGGCTTAAAAAGCTCAAACTCGCACTAAAAGACAATATGGAACAAATTCTTCTCTCTACCATAAAGGGCTGAGACGGGGCAATATACACCCGAAGGAGAAAAGGTCGAGGTATTATCCACCGAACCCTGCTTCTCCTTGAAAGTCCCCCCCCCAATAAAGGGGTCTGCTATACAAAAGGGGCGTATTTCTCAAAAGGGGCGTATGTAGCACAAAGGGGCGTGTTTCATGTGGGGCTTGTTGCAGATCAGGGGAGCTTCAATGGAGTCCTTTCATGTGGGGCTTGTTCCACAAATAAGAGTTTGTTTTACAAAAAGGGGCTTGTTTTACATCAAGGGGCTTGTTTCACATCAGGGGGTCTGTTTCACATCAAGGGGCTTGTTTTACATCAGGGGGTCTGTTCTTTCCCTAATAGGACTTACAAATAAGGTGTTCGGGCCAGTGGAGGCCCATGATAGATAAATCTCCGGCTGAGGGGATTTTTTCGTTGTATTAACTTGCATAATCCTGCTGTGGTAATACTTCCGCAGTGGATAACCGGACGGCTTATTAGCTTATTTGCTCTGTGTGATAATATATATATTAGTTGAGCTAAAAGAGAGCCGCTATAAATGCCGCCCCTACGGGGCCGCAGAGGATGGACAGAGAATATGACTCAGAGAAGCGACAGGATAAAAAAAGGTCTTGAAAGGGTTCCTCATAGGGCTCTCATGTACGCCACGGGCGTGCCTAAAAAAGAGATGAAAAAACCCTTTATCGGCCTTGCCTCAAGCTTCACTGATCTCATACCCGGGCATATAGGCATGAGAGACCTTGAGCGTTTTATCGAGAAAGGCATCCACACCGGCGGCGGTTATCCATTTATCTTCGGTCTGCCGGGGGTCTGCGACGGTATCTCCATGGGACACAAAGGCATGCACTACTCATTGCCTCTTCGCGGTCTTATCGCCGACCTTGTTGAGAGCGTTGCCGAGGGCCACGCCCTTGACGGTCTTGTCTTTCTCACTAACTGCGATAAGATAAGCCCCGGTATGCTCATGGCCGCGGCGCGCCTTAATATCCCTTCTATCGTAGTCTCCGCGGGACCCATGATGACGGGGCGGTACAGGGGGAAAAAGCTCTCTCTCATCCGCAATACCTTCGAGGCCATGGGCCGCTTCAAGAACGGCGAGATAAACGCCAATGAGCTTGAGGCCTGCGAGATGGGCGCATGCCCCGGCGCGGGAAGCTGTCAGGGCCTTTACACCGCCAATACCATGAACTGCCTTACCGAGGCCATGGGCATGAGCCTTCCATGGTGCGGAACGGCCATGGCCGGTTCTGCGGAAAAAAGAAGAATTGCCTTTGAGAGCGGCGTTAAAATTGTAGACCTTGTGAACAAGCAGGTCACGCCCAGGAAGATCCTTACAAAGGCCGCCTTTGAGAACGCCATCAGGGTAGACCTTGCCCTCGGCGGGTCTTCAAACACAGTGCTTCATCTTCTCGCCATAGCCCACGAGGCAGGAGTAAAGCTCCCCCTTGAGCTATTTGACAGCATAAGCAAGACAACGCCTCATATCGCGTCATTGGAGCCCGTAGGCGATTATTACATGGAAGACCTCCACTGGGCAGGCGGCATAACAGCAGTTCTCTCAAGGCTCAAGGACTCACTGAAAGACAACCCAACAGTCTCGGGTAAACGTATAAAGGCCATTGCCTCGGCATGTGATTATATTGACGACAGCGTGCTTCGTCCCCTTAAGAGGCCATATCATAAAGAGGGCGGCATAGCCATATTAAAGGGCAATCTCGCACCCCTCGGTGCTGTTGTCAAACAATCGGGTGTGAGCAACGCCATGATGCGTTTTTCCGGTCGGGCCCGTGTCTTTGATTCAGAAGAAAAGGCAATGAAGGCCATTCTGAAAAAAGAGATTAAAAAGGGCGATTGCGTTGTTATTCGCTATGAGGGGCCAAAAGGCGGCCCCGGCATGCGAGAGATGCTCTCGCCAACGGCTACCCTCATGGGCATGGGGCTTGGAGACTCTGTTGCCCTCATTACGGACGGAAGGTTCTCCGGTGGAACACGCGGCCCATGCGTCGGCCATATCTCGCCTGAGGCAATGGAAGGCGGCCCTATAGCACTCGTCAAGGAGGGGGACCTCATAGAGATGGATATCCATAAAAGAACCCTTAATCTAAGAGTAGCCCAGGGGGATCTTGATCTGCGGCGCAAGGCATGGAAGGCCCCGACACCGAAGATAAAGACGGGCTGGCTCAGTAGATATGCCCGCACCGTAACTTCGGCCAGCACCGGCGCCGTGCAGGAATAAGGGGATAATCAGGCGGAAAGGGTTTATTCGGGGAGAAATGGGATGGCAGGGGCTCTTTTTAAGCCGATTGGGCGCCTGAACAAGGCGGACGCTTAAGTCTGTTTTTCCGATGAGAACAAAAAGGGGCTTACGGCACTGCACTCTTGAGGTATGGAGAGGGAGGCAGGGAGGCGGGGAGTTCTTTATTGGATAGACAATTAAGTGCTATGATTAAGTCTCCGGCGGTGGTATTACATAAGCATGGATTGTTTATTACACTAAAGAGGTTTAAAGGAATATGACAAAAAACAAATCTATTACAGGCGCCGAGATTTTAATAGAGTGCCTTAAAAAAGAAGGTGTGGACACCATATTCGGCTTTCCCGGCGGGGCTGTCCTACCTGTATATGATATTCTCTATGATGCCCCTCTTGAGCATATACTCGTGCGCCACGAGCAAGGTGCCGTTCATATGGCAGATGGTTACGCGAGGGTCTCCGGCAAGCCCGGCGTTGTCCTTGTAACCAGTGGCCCCGGCGCAACAAATACGGTTACTGGTATTGCCACGGCCTATATGGACTCCATACCCATGGTCGTATTCAGCGGACAGGTCCCATCTGCACTAATAGGTAACGACGCATTTCAGGAGGCCGATATCGTAGGCATCACAAGGCCGTGCACAAAGCATAATTACCTTGTAAAGGACATAAAAGACCTTGCTATCATCATCAAAGAGGCCTTTTATATCGCTACCACGGGCAGGCCCGGCCCTGTGCTTGTCGACATCCCGAAAGATATATTCACGGCGAAGACCGTCTTCGAGTACCCTGAAAAGGTAAGCATACCCAGTTATCAGCCCACCTACAGGGGACACCCCGGACAGGTTAAAAAGGCCCTTGATTTTATCTTGAAGTCCAAGAGGCCCGTAGTCTACGCCGGAGGAGGCGTGCTTCTCTCTGATGCCTCTAAGGAGCTTAAAAGGTTTGCCGAGAGGCTCGGCCTGCCTACGACGACAACACTTATGGGCCTCGGCGGTTTTCCCGGCACTCATCCGCTTTTTTTGGGTATGCTCGGCATGCACGGCACCTATGCCGCCAATATGGCCGTAACGGATACGGATTGCCTCATCGCCATAGGCTCTCGTTTTGACGACCGAGTCACAGGCAAAATTGCCGAGTTCGCGCCATATGCGGGAGTAGTGCATATAGACATAGACCCCACATCTATCAGCAAGAACGTAAAGGTGGATATACCCATAGTCGGTGATGTGAAGAAGGTCCTCGGTGATATGCTTAAAGCCCTGCCGAAGGCCGCGGAGCTTAAAAAATTCAAGGCGAATATCTCAACATGGAACGAGGAAATTGAGAAGTGGAAGGCAGAGCATGGCCTTACCTATGACAGAACTCCCGGTGAGCGGATAAAACCTCAGTATGTAATAGAAAAACTATACGAGGTCACAAAAGGCGATGCCATAATCACTACAGAGGTGGGGCAAAATCAGATGTGGGCCGCGCAGTTTTTCAAGTTCGATAACCCCCGCACCTTCCTTACCTCGGGCGGGCTCGGGACAATGGGTTACGGCTTTCCCGCCGCCATAGGCGCGCAGATTGCCATGCCCCATAAGACCGTCATTGATATCGCAGGCGACGGTTCGATACAGATGAATATACAGGAAATCGCCACGGCCGTTCAGTACAGGCTACCCGTAATCGTGGCCATTCTCAACAATATGGTCCTCGGCATGGTGCGCCAATGGCAGGAGCTTTTCTACGATAAGCGCTACTCCCATACATGTATGTCAGTGGCGCCGGATTATGTGAAACTCGCCGAAGCATACGGAGCCGCGGGCTTCAAGGTGACAGAGACGAGCGAGGTGGAGAAGGTGATAAAGAGCGCCTTAAAGATAAAAGACAGGCCTGTTATCATAGACTTCAGAGTTGAGCCTTTCGAGGGAGTATACCCCATGGTCCCGGCAGGTCAACCCCTCAACAAGATGCTCCTTGTATAGTCTCTCCCGGCAATGTATATTGTATGTTTAAATTGGAGGATAGATTGCGTCATACTATTTCCGTGCTTGTAACAAATGAATTTGGTGTCTTGTCGAGGATATCGGGCCTCTTTTCAGGAAGGGGTTTTAATATCGAGTCCCTTACCGTGGCTGAGACTCTGGACTCTGCCGTATCGCGTATGACTATTGTCACAAGGGGTAATGATAAGGTCCTTGAACAGATAACCAAACAGCTCAATAAGCTCATAAGCGTCATAAAGGTCCATGACTTCACTGCTGAAGAGCATATAGAGCGCGAGCTTGCCCTCATAAAGGTCTCCTCAAAGACAGAGAACCGGGCGGAGATACTCAGCATAGTGGATATCTTCAGAGCCAGAGTCGTCGATATTACACACAGAAGTTATACCATAGAGATAACGGGAAATTCCCATAAGATAGAGGCTATTACTGATCTGCTCCATCCCTTTGGAATAAAGGAGATAGCGCGTACAGGAAGCCTCGTTATAGCCAGGACACCAAAACAGAAATAGAGCCATTCCTCGTCCCCGCGATGATAATCCGTAAATACACGGAAAATTGCCGGTGACGAGGTTAGCCAACCAAAAGAGGAGGTTTTTTTAGATGAAAGTTTTTTACGATAAAGACGCTGAACTGGAACTTATTCGCAGTAAAAATGTTGCCATAATAGGTTTTGGAAGTCAGGGCCATGCCCATGCCCAGAACCTTACCGATAGCGGCGTTAACGTAGTGGTAGGTCTTAGAAAAGACAGCGGCTCATGGAAGAAGGCCGAAAACGCCGGACTTACTGTTAAGACAGTCTCCGAGGCGGTAAAAGACGCCGATGTTATTATGATACTTACTCCCGATGAGTCTCAGGGCGACCTTTACAAGAGTGAGATAGCCCCAAACCTTAAAAAAGGCGCCTATCTCGCCTTTGCCCATGGTTTTAATATACACTTCGGTCAGATTGTTCCGCCTGCCGATGTAAACGTATTTATGGTGGCACCAAAGGGGCCGGGCCACCTTGTACGCCACGAGTACACAAAAGGCGGCGGCGTGCCTACCCTTGTGGCAAGGTATCAGGACCCCGCAGGCGATACCCTTGAGGTAGCCATAGCCTATGCCTCTGCCAACGGCGGAGGCCGTGCAGGCATCATACAGACGAACTTCAAGTGCGAGACAGAAACAGACCTCTTCGGCGAGCAGGCCGTGTTATGCGGAGGTATCAGCGCACTTATAACAGCTGGCTTCGAGACCCTTACAGAGGCGGGTTTTCCCCCTGAGATGGCCTACTTCGAGTGCCTTCATGAGACAAAACTCATAGTTGACCTTATATACGAGGGCGGTATCTCAAACATGAGATACTCCATAAGCAATACGGCAAAATACGGCGATATGACGCGCGGGCCTCGTCTTATTACAGACGAGACGAAGAAAGAGATGAAGAAGATACTCGACGAGATTCAGTCCGGCGCCTTCGCAAGGGAATGGATGCTTGAGAACAAGGTGAATAAACCTGTCTTCAACGCTCTCAGCAAGCGCGGCGAGGACCATCCCATAGAGGCCGTTGGCGAAAAACTCCGCGCCATGATGCCGTGGCTCGCAAAGGGCAAGATAGTAGACAAGGCAAAGAATTAGTCCTTCTTACGGCATGAAAAAAACCGTGAAAGAAGAGAAAAGAGGGACTCCCTACAGAGATCGCTTAAAGATACCGCTTGCCGTGGAGGGTTATCCCTTCATGCTCATCGCATTGGTCATTACTGTTCTTGTCTTCTGGGCCTCGCGCTCATGGATATTGGGGGGCTTCTTCTTCGCTCTATTCGTCTTTGTAGTGGCCTTTTTCAGGGATCCGATGAGGGATATCCCCTCTGACCCCGACTCCATAGTGAGTCCGGCTGACGGACGTGTGGTAATAGTCAAGAAGGTCTTTGATGACCGCTTTACAAATAGGGAGACCATGAAGATAAGTATCTTCATGAACCTCTTTAATGTTCATGTGAACAGGGCCCCGGCCTCGGGGCGGGTTCAGAGGGTTGTATATAACCCTGGAAAATTTTTTTCCGCCAACCTTGATAAGGCGAGCCTCGAAAATGAACAGAACGCAGTTATAGCCACGGGCCCCGATGGTCAGGTATTTGTCTTTAATCAGATAGCCGGGCTTGTGGCGCGGCGCATCGTATGCCGCCTTAAGGCCGGTATGGATATTTCAAAAGGAAAGCGCTTCGGGCTTATAAGGTTCGGCTCGAGGCTCGATGTATATCTTCCTGTTGGTTCGCGTATCGCCGTTAAGGTCGGTGATAAAGTGAGCGCGGGCACTTCAATTCTGGGGTATTGGTCATGAAAGACAGAGAACTCAGGAAGCCCTTGAGGGGCAGGGGACTCAAGAAAGAGAATCTCAAAAAAGGAATTTTTCTTCTTCCCAACCTGCTTACAAGCATGAGCCTCCTCGGCGGCTTCTATGCCATTATGGCCTGCATTGACGGCAAATTTGATCATGCCGCCATCGCCATACTCATATCCGCTGTTATTGACGGCCTTGACGGCAGGATAGCAAGGCTTACGCATACAAGCAGTAAGTTCGGCGCGGAGTACGATTCTCTTGCCGACCTTGTGGCCTTTGGACTTGCTCCGGGTATTCTTATCTTCACATGGGCTCTTCGCCCCTTTGGGCGTTATGGTTGGCTCGCGGCCTTTCTTTATGTTGTTTGTGGTGCCTTGAGGCTCGCCCGATTCAATGTGCAGATATCAACTGTAGAGAGCAAACGCTTCAACGGTCTGCCTATACCGGCCGCCGCGGCCCTTGTGGCCTCTACGGTACTGCTCTTTTTCAGCATAGGCAAAGGTCAGGAGATGGCCAAGCATATTACAGTGCTTCTTGTTGTATATATGCTCGCCTTCCTCATGATAAGCAATCTGAAGTTTTATAGTTTTAAAGAACTTAACCTGAAGCACAGGATGCCCTTCAGTCTTCTCGTTGGTCTTATATTTCTTATGATGGTCATAGTGGCTGAGCCCCCTCTTACGCTCTTTGTCCTCTTTCTTGCCTATGCGGCTTCCGGTCCAGCGGCATGGCTTCTTAATAAAAGAAAGAAGGTCAAATTAGACGTTGCCGCCGAGGAGAGTCTGGAAAAGAATACAACTCACCATACATGAGGAATAATAAAAGATGAATATTGTAAAGATACTTGATACAACACTGCGCGACGGTGAGCAATCTCCCGGCGCATCCATGAACGTAGAAGAAAAACTCATCGTGGCGCGTCAGCTCGCCCGTCTCGGTGTGGACATTATAGAGGCAGGTTTCGCCTACAGCTCGCCAGGAGACTTCGAGTCCATCAAGGCCATCGCCGGTGAGGTCGAAGGCCCGGTAATAAGCAGTCTTGCGAGAGCAAAGCCCGAGGATATTGACCGCGCCGCAGAGGCCCTTAAGGGCGCACCGAAGGTGCGCATACATACCTTTATTTCAACCTCTGACATTCATCTCAAGTACCAGTTCAAGATGACAAAAAAAGAGGCCATGAAGAGGGCCGTTGAGATGGTCGAGAGGGCAAGAGGATATGTCGAAGACGTGGAGTTTTCTCCCATGGACGCCTCACGGAGCGACCCAGAGTACCTTTACGAGGTCCTTTCTGCCGTAATTGCCGCGGGAGCTACTACGCTTAATATACCTGATACAGTCGGCTATGCACTGCCCGATACCTTCGGTGCGCTCATAGCGGGTATCAAAAAAAACGTTTCCGGGATTGATAAGGCCGTTATCTCCGTTCATTGCCATAACGACCTTGGCCTTGCCACGGCCAACTCCCTCTCTGCCGTTATTAACGGCGCGAGACAGCTTGAATGCACGATTAACGGCATAGGTGAGCGCGCGGGAAACGCCTCTCTTGAAGAGCTTGTCATGATAATCAAGACCCATGGCGAGACCCTTGGCCTTGGGACCAATATAAACTCCGAGCAGATATATCCGTCGTCGCGCCTTGTAAGCGGCATTACGGGCATATCTATTCAGCCCAACAAGGCAATCGTAGGCGAGAACGCTTTTTCTCACGAGTCAGGCATCCATCAAGACGGCCTCCTGAAAGAAAAAAGCACCTATGAAATCATGCGGCCTGAATCCGTTGGCCTTGCCCGCTCCACACTCGTAATGGGCAAGCATTCCGGTCGGCACGCCTTTGAGACGCGCATCAATGAACTGGGTTACGAGATAAGCCCCGAGAACCTTCAGAAGGCATTTGAGAGGTTTAAACTCGTTGCCGATAAGAAAAAAGAGGTCTTTGACGAGGATATAGAAGCCATTGTGCAGGATGAAGTCCTGAGGATGGATGATATTGAAGAGTTCAAACTCATCTCCCTTGATGTGCGAAGCGGCACCGAGGCCCATCCCCTGGCCACAGTGGAGATGGAAGTCCATGGCCGTAAGGTAAGTGAGTCTGTAGCCGGTGACGGCCCTGTTGATGCCGTATACAGGACTATTAAAAAGATTACCAATACAAGGAGTAAGCTCCTTAAATATGCCGTTAACGCCATAACAGGAGGCACTGACGCGCAGGGCGAGGTTACGGTGCGTCTCTCAGAGGGCGAGTGCATCGCCCTTGGTCAGGGCGCACATACGGATATTATCGTGGCAAGCGCCAAGGCATATGTCAACGCCCTTAATAAACTTGAGTACAGAAAGCGCCATAAAAGAGAGGGACTTATCTGATATTTGTCCTCTTATCACTCTCATGCAACTGAAACATCACCGTAAAAACAGAGGTTTATATATGGCTTCCATGACAATAACCGAAAAAATACTGGCTTCTCACGCAGGCACGAAATTCGTCGAGCCGGGCCAGCTTATTAACGCTAAGGTAGATATAGCCCTTGGCAACGACATCACGGCGCCTATAGCCATACGAGGCTTTGATAGCACAGGGGCAAAAAAGGTCTACAACAGAAATAGAGTAGTCCTTGTACCCGACCATTTTACCCCCAATAAAGACATAAAATCCGCCGAGCAGGTTAAGGTCCTCCGTGAGTTCGCTAAAAAACATCATCTCAGCCATTACTACGAGGGCGGCGATGTGGGCGTCGAGCATGCGCTCTTGCCGGAGCGCGGCGTAGTCGTACCGGGCGACCTTGTCATAGGGGCGGATTCCCATACATGCACTTACGGCGGGCTCGGTGCATTTTCCACAGGTGTTGGCTCCACAGACCTCGCCGCCGTGATGATTACGGGCGAGCTTTGGTTCAAGGTTCCTGAATCCATAAAGTTCGTCTTTCACGGCAAACTCCGTAAATGGGTTACCGGTAAAGACCTTATCCTCCATATCATAGGCCAGATCGGCGTAGACGGTGCCCTTTACAAGGCCATGGAGTTTACGGGCAATACCATTAGCCGCCTATCCATGGAGAGCAGGCTCTCCATGTGCAATATGGCCATTGAGGCGGGCGCAAAGAACGGCATAATCGCCCCTGACGCCATTACAGAAAAATACGTAAAGACGCGAGCCGAGAGGCGTTACAAGTTCTACGCCAGCGACAAGGATGCAAAATATTTTGAGGTTATTGATATTGATACTGCGCTGATAGAGCCGAAGGTGGCCATGCCATCGCTCCCGGAGAACACAAAGAACGTCAGCGAGCTTGGCAGAATAACCATTGACCAGAGCGTAATCGGCTCATGCACCAATGGTCGTATAGAAGACCTGGAGATAGCGGCAAAGATATTGAAGGGCAGAAAAGTGGCGCCTTATGTGAGGCTTATAATCCTCCCCGCGACGCCCATGATCTACAAAGAGGCCCTTAAAAGAGGATACTTCCAGATATTCACTGATGCGGGAGCCATTATCAGCCCGCCCACATGCGGCCCCTGTCTCGGCGGTCACATGGGTATACTCGCCGCAGGTGAGCGCGCCATATCCACTACGAATAGAAACTTCGTAGGACGTATGGGAGACCCGAAGAGCGAGGTCTACCTTTCCAACCCCGCAGTAGCCGCGGCCTCTGCCGTAAAGGGCTACATAGCTCATCCCGACGAGGTAATGGGCAAGAAAAAAGCGGCTTGAGATAGCAAAGGGGCCGATTAAAAGTAGTCGGGTTATTCATATTTGCGTAGGCGGACTTAGAGTCGTGTCCTCGGATTTAAAAAGTTTGATTCAAAGACAGGCGGGCTCTTCTTATGGACGAGGTGCTACAGAAAAGCCGAGGCAGATGAGTCTCTTCGGATCAAAGATGAATGCCTTTGATTCAGGGCTTGAAGAAAAATCAAGGCAAGATGAAAACCCCATCGCGCTCACTTAACTTCGACTTCATCGCCCCATTTTATGACCTTGGTATATGGTTTATCTCTCTGTTTATCGGCGGTGAGCAGGGGCTGAGAGAGGAGTTTATAAGAGAGGCCATGCCCCTTGAGGGTAAGAAAACTATTGAACTCTTTGCAGGCACGGCGACGCTCTCGCTTCTTGCAGCTAAATACGGGGCTAAGGCCACGGCAACGGATATAAGCTCCCCTATGTTGAGGGTAGCCGCCGTAAAATCTAAAAAAAAGGGTATTCCTCTTTGCCTTGCAAGGGGAGATTCAGCGAGCCTGCCCTTTCGTGACAGCTCATTTCAGCTTGCGTTTATTTCAATGGGCTTGCATGAGGTAGAAGCGGTAAAGACAAACTCCGCTATCATGGAAGCCTCTCGAGTCCTTGAAAGAGGAGGACGCCTTGTAATTGAGGACTATTACAGGGCAGGGGGCATGACCGGGGTTGTACAGAGGCTGTTTTTCGGCTTTACCGAGGGCAATGAGGTAAGAGAGTGGCTGAATTCCGATATACAGGGTTTGCTGAGAGGCGCCGGCTTTAAGGATTTTAGAAGAAAATTTATCAAAAAAGGGCTCTTACAGCTCATAACCGCAAAAAAGGCTTAAAAAAGGAGTAAGGGATGAAGTTCAGGGGTAGGGTCTGGAGATATGGCTCTGATGTAGACACGGACAGGATAATACCGGCAAGGTATCTTAACACCTCGGATCCGGCCGAGCTTGCCGCTCACTGCATGGAAGACGAGGACGCTGGATTCAGCTCAAATGTGAAAAAAGGCGATATAATCCTCGCGGCAAAAAACTTCGGATGCGGCTCCTCAAGGGAGCATGCGCCCATAGCCATTAAGGCGAGCGGAGTCTCCTGCGTAATAGCGGAGAGCTTCGCGAGGATTTTCTTTAGAAATTCCTACAACATGGGGCTTCCAATACTCGAATCAGCCGATGCCTACGCCGCCACTAAAAACGGCGATATCCTTGAGGTGGATATGGACAGCGGCATAATACGAAATATAACAAGAAAAAAAACCTTCACCACTTCACCGGTGCCTCCTTTCATGCAGGAACTTCTAAGGAGCGGTGGTCTGCTTAAATCAATCAAAAAGAAAAAAAGGGGTTAATGTAATGAGAGAGGGAACAAGAAGCAGAATATTGGCCAGTGAAAAATTACATATAGAGAATAAAACGCTCTTTGTGGACCTTCGTGAGAACAGCAGAGGCAGGTTCATGCAGATAGCCGAACTCTCCAATGATAGGAAAAGCACTGTCGTCGTACCCTTGAGCGGCCTTGAGGTCTTTATCGAGTCCCTGCAGAAGATATCCGCGAACGACGGCGAAGAGAGCTAAATTCTATAAACGTTCATTCATTGAATATACAACTTAGGAGATTATATTGTGAAGAGGTTTAAAGTAGCTGTCCTGAAAGGCGACGGCATTGGGCCAGAGATTGTCGATGAAGCCCTTAAGACACTGACAGTCATAGGCAAAAAGTTTAATATTTTCTGGAGTATTGTCGAGGCTCCAGTTGGCGGAGCATCTATTGACGAGTTCGGCATACCACTTACTGACGATACCCTTGACCTTGCCTTCAGGAGCGACGCCATACTTCTAGGTGCTGTTGGGGGGCCGAAGTGGGAGGGTCTTGATTATGCCGTAAGGCCTGAGAGGGCCCTGCTGAAACTCCGTAAGGAGCTTGCCCTCTTTGCAAATCTTCGTCCTACCAAGATATACGATTCCCTTATAGACGCCTCTTCGCTTAAGGCTGATTTTGTGCGGGGTGTTGATATTCTCGTAGTAAGGGAACTTACGGGAGGGCTTTATTTCGGCGAGCCACGCGGCGTCGAGACCCTTGAAGACGGCACTGAAAAGGGTACCAACACCATGAGTTATACGACGAGCGAGATAGAGCGAATTGCCGTTGTAGCCTTTGAGGTGGCGCGCCTCAGGAAGAAAAAGGTCGTAAGCGTTGACAAGGCCAATGTCCTTGAGTCAATGGAGCTATGGAGAAAGGTCGTAACCGAGGTGGGCAAGGAGTATGACGATGTGGAGCTTTCTCATATGTATGTAGACAACTGCGCCATGCAGCTCGTAAGAAATCCCTCGCAGTTTGATGTTATCGTTACGGAAAACACCTTCGGAGATATCCTCTCTGATGAGGCCTCCATGCTCACGGGCTCCATAGGGCTTATACCCTCAGCTTCCCTCGGTCCCATCAGGAACCGCTCCATGTATGAGCCCATACACGGTTCGGCACCTGATATCGCAGGCAAAAATGTAGCCAACCCCCTTGCCACCATACTCTCCTGTGCCATGATGATGCGTTATTCATTTAACATGGAAGAGCCTGCCACGGCCATAGAAGAGTGCGTTCAGAAGGTCCTTGATGAAGGGCTGAGGACTGCTGATATTTACGACTCCGCTAAGACAGGAACACGCCTTGTCTCCTGCTCCGAGATGGGCGACGCAGTTGCCGATGAGCTTAAAAAAATAGGCGGCGAGCCGCCTGAGCCAGAAAATATCGCGGCCCAGGACGCCGACGAACCCGTTAAACTCAAGGCCAAGACACTGGACTGAGTTTTCTTACGAATATCTGCGAGCAGGCCTGTTTTTTTTATTGAGCAGGCCTCTTCGTTTTTATGAGTTTTTAAAATTATCCATTACATTTGACATGATAGCCCGCAAACCATATAATAGCCCTGAAGTAGTTGCATGAGTATCTGTTCGAATGCCACACCCATCTCGTCCACACTAAGACTTATTATAAAGCGGTCATTTATCCATAGCTTAAGTTGTAATATTTATGGAAAGGATTACCTATG
>CAYYUX010000013.1:0-27823 GCA_964474975.1 uncultured Thermodesulfobacteriota bacterium | reverse complement strand
GAGACGTAGTGAAGATTGCCGTACCCCTTCTCATATACTTTATCATAATGTTCTTCTTGAGTTTTTGGCTCGGAAAAAAGGCTGGCGGAGACTACGCAAAGACGGCGACGCTTGCCTTTACTGCGGCAAGCAACAACTTCGAGCTCGCCATAGCCGTGGCCATAGCCGTATTCGGCATTGACTCAGGCGCGGCCTTTGCCGCCGTAATCGGCCCCCTTGTAGAGGTACCTGTGCTCATCGGTCTTGTTGGCGTGGCGCTGGGCAAAAGGGGGAGATGGAAGAGGCAAGATGTAATGAGGCAGGAGGCGGTGTATTAAGAGCCATGTAAGATGGTAGGTCTGCGAGGTGTATGACTTCATGTATTGTGAAAAAACCAGGGCAGTTGAGATACCGTTGTATCACTATCCGCAAATAGCAGAAGAGGGCGGTTTATCACGTAATTAAGTGAAAATTCATTAAAGGGACGCCCTTCTGTTGAGGCTTGACAACGATAATAAGCTCCGCTAAACTTTAGACTCTGCCCATGGGCGTGGAATGATAATAACGCAATTATTATATAAGGAGCAACGAGATGAGTACAAAGAGCATAAAGTTTGAGAAGATACTCACTGATGATGAGATACAGCCCCTCTGCGAGGCCCTTCAAAACTGTCTCGCAAAGTCTGGAGAGGTTAGCGAGGCCTTTGATACCGCGTGCGTGAAAAAGGCTGAAATTACAGTTAAGAAAGAAGAGGGCGGGTATAAGCTTAAGGTAAAGTTCAAGTGCATTGAGCCTACTGACAAGGTGACCTCCTGTTGCGAGGCAACGATTATTGAAGACAACGAAGATGGCGGCGATGATGATGGCGGCGATGATGAAGATGACGAAGCCGATATTTGCCATAATACCGATGAAGTGCCTGACTCCGAACACAACAGGGATATATCTCCTGAATCTGAAAAGGACTCTGCTCTGCCGCGTTACAAGACACTCAAAAAACGCATGGGCAAGGATTTTGACGTAATTAAAAAAAATGTAAAGACAGGCGAACTGCCTCCCGCTGATACGGTAAAAAGATTCATGGAGGACGCTCAGATGATGTGTCGATTTCGCGGTAAAGGAGACGAGCATTACGGAGTATTCCTCTCTGCCTGCGACAAGTTTCAAAAGGCCTTCAAGGCAGGAGACCTTGAAGGCGTCATCAATCATAGCCAAAGGCTACGCTCCCTCGAAAAGTCCTGTCACAAAGAGTACAAGTAGGCATCCGGAACGGAAGAACCTAATGCTGGTGCGAGAGGCAGGTAATGAGATGCGCGAGATTCGAAGAAGGGAACTAATCTCTCCCGAGGTAACGCCGCGTGATGAGCAGGCGCTTAGAAGAATCACCTCTACTGCACTTTCTGCTGTGGAGAAGAGCCGTATCCTCACCCCTCCGATAAAGCACCGTAGGCAGGAGCTGGTTATCGCCCTGCACTGGCACCCCGAGTTTATACCCATGGACTTGATACGGGAGCGTATCGAGGCGATGTACCCCTCAAAAAAAGAAGAACTCATAATACCCACTCAGCATAACGCATTCATGACATACGACTCTATCTACTCCGGCGTGGAGATAGACTGCTTCAGCGAAGAGTTCAACCAGAAGGTACAGCTCTTAATCCACTTGCGTACAGACCGGCTCGAGAGCGCAAACGTGCTGAAAGATATGGCGGGCTACACCGCAAAGTATCGCTCTTTACAGCTCTATGCCTTTATGGACGCCTTTACCTCTTCAGATGAGGACAAGATTGAGCGTGCCGTCAGGGCCACCGGCGCTGATGATAACATCGTTGCATTTACAGGCCGCGCCGTTGGCAAGGTGCGGAGCATGCTTGAGGTTATGGGCGAGGAGATTGCCCCTCAGATGATCAAGAATAAGATCCTAAGAAATTTTCTTGATACATACAGAAAGGAATTCGGCGATTCTTTTATTAATCGTGCGCAGGCCTTTTTGCAGGCAGTGAAGCGTGAAGTAAAATCCGGCTTTCCCAGCCATTTTTTCTACCGCACCAGAGAGGTAATAGAAGAAGCCCATTCCCTTGGCGCAGGCGTTATCATTCCGCACCCCGAGCAGTTCTGGCCCATACTCCTCGCGGGGTACGATGTAGACGGTATAGAGGTCTGGAACCCGCAGTCCCGGCGGTACACGGACTTTCTTATCTCTATCATAGATCAAAAGAACGAAGCCCGTGATAAGGGCGCACGCAAGCTCCTCCTGCTAATGGGTGATGATACTCACATGGGCGAGAAGATAAAAGAGCCTGTGGCGCAAAATACGGATAAGGCCCTGCGCGAGATCGGCCATCAGGAGGCCTGGCATGAGATGGAAATTAATAAAAAACTCATCATGGCAAAGATGACTAAAGCCGATATGCTTCACGCATACCGCGAAAGAATTTCATAAATGGAGGAGATGTGGCCAAGGAAGACAGCTTCGAATATGAATCGCTACAGGATCCGCAGAGCATCAAAGACCTCATCAAGGGGCTTCTCGAAGGCTTTGACAAGGGGCGCATAGTACTTATCTCAAATGGCTCGAAGATTACAATGGAGCCTTCCAACCTGCTGAAACTCTCTGTAAAGGCAAAGAAAAGGGGCGAGACAGGCAAGCTTGAGATAAAGATCTCATGGAAAGAGGCCAAAAAGGTAAGCGTAAGCGCCGTTGATGCCATCCGTGTGGACACATAAGAGATTATGATTACATTTGACGGCATCAATGAAAATCTCCGCTTTATTATCATAGAGACGACGAGACAGCTGGAGGCGACAAAGGCATTTATAAAATCCTCGGGCAAGGAAGGGTATAATGATATCCTTAACCGTGACAGCTACATTGACAATCTTAAAAACATTATTGAGAGCCAGTCTTACCTCCGCATCAATAACGCCTCCGATGCCACTAAACATGAGCTAAATGAGGTCCGCTCCATGCAGACCATTGCCGTCAACCTTGAACGCATGGGCGATGACTGCGTCAATATCCTCCGTCAGACAGAACACCTGAAGGATCGGGGTTTCCTGGAACAGTTTGATTATGATGGCATATTTTCAAAGTTGTTATGGGGCCTTGGAGAGGTGCATGGCGCCTTACGCTACAAGTCCCTCTCCAGGGCGCTTGAAATCTGCAAGATAGAGATAGACATTGATATTAAATACAAGGAGAACTTCGACAAAATAATGGTGAGCCTGAAAAAAGGCATCCACATCGAAGACCTCATAACAACGCTTTTCATATTCCGGTACCTTGAACGCATGGGTGATACGCTCCTGAACGTTGGGGAGGCCATTATTCTCGCTGTCACCGGAGAAAAAATTAAGATTGAGCAGTTTCTCCTCTTGCAAAATAATCTCACCCACAGCGAGTATAAAGGCAAGCTCGACGACCTTGAACTGACGGGCATCTGGGGGACCCGCTCGGGGTGCCGCATCAGCAAAGTAAAGGCCGCCGCGGGGAACGCGCCACCCATGGGAATAATCTTCAAAGAGGGGGTCCGCGAGAAGATACAACAGGAATACAACAGCATAAGAGAGTGGGACAAGCTCTTTCCCGGCATTGTGCCGAAGGTGATAAGCTTTCACGGGGAGGGCGGGACCGCCGCTATGATGATGGAATATCTGCCCGGAAAATCACTCGATGAAATAGTGCTGAACTCCAATAGAGAAACTGTTAGCGCCGTCATTGAGAGGGTCACGGAACTGCTTGGCAGGATATGGACTGAGACCTGCCAATACGAGACAGGCTCATCTCCCCTGAAGTACATGGCCCAGCTGACAAAACGCATGGACAGAGTACTTGCCGTGCATAAAAAATTTACAAGGTACAAGCAGGCGCTTGGCTCCGTGGAGACCCATGACTCGGACAGCCTTATTAACGAGTGCGCAAAGATAGAGGCAACGCTCCGCCTTCCGTTCAGCGTGCGCATCCATGGTGATTTGAATGTAAGCAATCTGCTTTATGATACAGATAGCGGTTGTCTTCGTTTTATCGATGTCTACCGCTCGAAACAGGCAGACTACATTCAGGACGTCTCAGTGTTTTTAGTATCTAATTTCCGTATTCCCATTTTTCAGAAAGACCTGCGGCAAAATATCAACATGGTCATAAAAAAATTTTACGGCTTTAGCGAGGCCTACGCCCGCAAGCATAACGACAGGCTCTTTGAGGTACGTCTCGCCCTGGCACTTTCACGATCTTTTTATACATCTACAAGGTTCGAGCTTAATCTGAAATTCGCTAACGAGATGTTTCTGCGCTCGCATTATATTATGGAAAAACTCATCAGACATAAACGTACAGGGAAGGCATGGGAAGAGTTCAAACTTCCTCCTCAGATACTTCATTACTGATCCTTGAGAGGAGAGTAGCTATATTATGAGAATCGGAGTAGTGGGCGTAAAGGGCGGCTGGTCAACGGAAAAACTGGCCGACGCCCTTTACGGCCTTACAGGCTTCAGGCTGATAATTGATATGGGAGATGTCCGGATGGAGCTTCCTTCGGGGCGTGTCTTCAGCGGCGAGGTCGAGCTTAATACCCTTGACGCGCTTATAGTAAAAAAAATCGACAGCGCTTACTCGAAAGATATGCTCGACAGACTCGAGATACTGAGGCTCTTAAACGAAGGGGGGCTGAAGATATACTCCAGGCCCGGCGCTATAATGGGCATGATAGACCGGCTGAGCTGTATTGTGACGCTTCAGAGGGGCGGGATACCCATGCCGCCTACCACGGTTACCGAGGATACAGGGAAAGTCCGGACGGCGCTTGCCGCATACGGTGAGGCAGTCTTAAAACCACTCTACTCCACGAAGGCGCGGGGTATGATAAGGCTTAACGACTCTGATGAGGCCAATGAGATTATCGGAAAATTCAAGGAAAACAACAGGGTTATCTGCATCCAAAAAGTAGTCAAGCTACCGGGGCGCGACCTCGGCGTTGTCTTTCTCGGCGGCAGATATCTGACGACTTATGCCCGCAGAGTAAATGGCGAGAGCTGGACATCATCGACGGCCTTCGGCGGTTCCTACGAAAAATACGAGCCCGCGCCAGAGGTCATTGAGCTTGCGGCAAAGGCCCAGACCCTATTCGGCCTCGACTTCACCTGTGTTGATGTTGTAGAGGCGAAAGAGGGTCTTATGGTCTTCGAGGTCTCGGCCTTCGGCGGTTTCAAGGGCATAGAACAGACGAGCGGCATGGACGCGGCAAGGCTATACGCGGAATATGTTTTAAATGATCTGAAAGGATGAGCATCCATGAATATTGAGACGCTTGTATCCGAGATCCGCCAAAAATGGCCTGCCAGCGAGAGGCTCTATCTGAAATTTTCAGATAAGGTACTCAAGGTGGAGTCAAATTCCCCCATTCTACACGCAGGGCTTTGTAAGTACTTTTCCGGCTTTGTTGTCGATGAGGCACCCCATGCGCTCACCATTACGGCGCACGAGGCCCCGGAGCCCGACTTGGCCGTAAAGTTCACCATAAAAAAGCCCGACGCCGGCAAGGTAAAGATAAAGGAAGAATACGCCGATATCCAGGGCGGACGCATTGTGAGAAAACGGCTTACAGGGATGAACTTCATCTTTGGCGGCGGCCTTCACCTTGCCATAGGGCCGTGCATTGAAAATACGAACCAGGTTATAAACTTTATCAACAACCGCTTTATCGCCCTTATGCTGAACGAGGGATGCCTCCTCGGCCATGCCGCAGGCGTTGAGTCCGGCGGAGAGGGGCTGGCGCTGGCCGGTTTCTCTGGTGCAGGTAAATCCTCTCTCGCCCTTCACCTCATGAGCCGCGGCCTGACATTTATCAGCAACGACCGTCTGCTTATAAGAAAAAACCCTGTGCAGGGAGTTGATATGTTCGGAGTGGCGAAACTGCCGCGAGTCAATCCCGGCACCATACTCGGCAACCCTGATCTGAGTTCTGTAATGAGCGCCGGGGAACGCGCCGCCTTCGGGGCCCTTAACGCCGAGGAACTCTGGACCCTGGAACATAAGTACGACGTCTACATAGATGAATGCTTCGGCGCTGGAAGGTTTAAGATCGAAGCGCCCATGAGAGGGCTTGTCATACTCAACTGGAGGCGCAACAGCGGGGAAACCACCTCGAGAGAAGTCAGACTTCTGGAGCGCAAAGACCTTCTGCCAGCCTTTATGAAGGCAGAGGGTCTCTTTTTTTTGAGCGGCGGCGAGGATAGGGATATATCGTCGCAGGCTTACGCCGAACTCCTCGGCCTATGCCGGGTGATAGAAATCTCAGGGGGAGTGAATTTTGATAAGGCCGTGGATATCTGCATGGATATACTTAATGAATAGATGGCCGAAATAACGGAAGAACGGGGATAGGCGCGGTACCATGCTGTCCGGCAGTATATCATTATACAGGCGTCTGGAGATCGGCCTCAACGGCTCCGGGGTCAAAGCGGCTCCTTGAACCTCCATTGCCGCTATTGTCTTCTCCTTCGGCAGATCCCTCTGATATTACAAAAAAATATGGAGGAACCCGCACTGATATAAGAGACTGAACCAGACTCTTTCGGCCTGCCTGGCGCTTATCTCAGCGTCTATCATCAGAATCAATATAAATGGAGCATATCCAGTAAGGAGCCCATTTTGAAAAAGATCCTTCTCATAATAAAAGGGGTAAGGCTAAGGGACCAGAGAAGGTACTCCGGTTTATTGTATATCGCACAGCCCTTCAGATATTGTCGGGCGCGCCCGGTCTTTCTGCTTGTTTTTATCAAAGTCAGCGCCAGCGCCCGGTTTAACCTGCCGAGTTTTTTATCGACAGCAAGCTGATTTCGAGAATAATAATCTTTATCATTCAAGCCGTGATGCTCAGCTATCTCTATCAGGTTGATATATTTGTTAATCAATATCTCCGTTCCGTTGGGCTTATTCCCTACAGTTGATATCTGGTCCTCATGATACCTCAGCTTGTATGTAGGCACATCTATAAAGGCCACCTTGTAGGACTTTACCATCCTGAGTAGAAACTCGTAATCCTCAAAGACGCGGTACGTCTCGTGCTGAAGTCCCACGTTCTTAAGGAGACTTCTCCTGAACATAACCGTATTGGTGGCAAGTATAAGCTCGTCATAATATCTCTCGAAGACTTTTCCCGCATACACCTTTCTATCGTCCCATCCTTTAAGGTTCAGCCCGGCAGAGGATATTGAAATACCCTCTGAGAAGATATTCTCATAAGTCGCATCGCTCTCCGTGTAAGCTGACCTGTGATATTTTTTCAGATGAAATTCGTCCAGAAGCCCCTTGTCGTTTATCGCAGAGAATTCCGAGCAGACCACGGCAACATCGTGATGAGTATCAAGAAAATCGGCCTGAATCTCTATCTTGTAGGGGTAGTAGAGGTCATCGGAATCGAGAAAGGCGATGTATTTTCCTCTTGCCATTCTCATGCCAGCGTTTCTGGCATGGGCCGGGCCGCCGTTATCTACGTAAATATATTTTATCCTCTCCCTATAGGGTTTGAGCTTCTCGAGTGTCTCGTCGGTAGAGCCGTCGTCAACGACTATAATCTCCATGTCGCTGTCATTGTACGTCTGCGCAAAGACGCTCTCTATCGCCTCAACGAGGTAGCGCGCCCTGTTGTACGTCGGTATGATGACGCTTACCTTTATTTCTTTCATATCTCTAAGTCTCTTTCCGTCCTGAAGATCACAGATGAAAAAAAGCAAAAAAAAACCTCAAGAGGGTAAGCTTCTCCCTATGTGAGGCTCTCGTAACCTAAGAAGAAATATTCAGGCAACCGTTGCCTTGTACCCAAGACTACTTTTGTCTGAGATGCGGCAAAGGCCTATATTAGTAACACAGGAGAGGTTTTTTTGCAAACCATCAGTGCTGTGCGTGGAGTTTTGCCTTTATCATTACGAGGGGAATGTTCTCAGAAACGATTGGCAGTGCGCCCCATGCTATTGTATAAATCTGACATCTGATATGAAAAGGGACAAAGAGGTGTGCCATTTACGGCATCGTCTATGGGCCGTCCCTTGTCAACCTTTTTATTGCCTCATGGTTGACAAGGGACCTCGTCCTGTGGTATCTCTAAACATCGCAATTACTCCATAAAAGAAAGGATTTTCATATGAAAGCGTTACTTGAGAGGGGGCTTGCCAAAGGCCTCTCCGGCGAGGGGATATCCGCAGTCGAGGCCTTGGAGCTGACGGCCTCGTACTCAGATTTTTTCTACGAGATACTCTCTGTCACAGATAAAATTAGAAGAAAATTTCATGGCCTTGAGGTCAACCTCTGCTCCATTGTGAACGCAAAGAGCGGACTCTGTGCCGAGGATTGCTCCTTCTGCGCCCAATCCGTAAAGTACAACACAGGCGTAGATACCTTCTCTATGGCCGGTCCCGAGAAGGTGCTGAAGGCCGCCCTTACTGCGGAAAAAAACGGCGCAAGGGAATTTTCCATAGTAACAAGCGGAACAAAGGTTGAAAAAGAGAGCGATGTGACCCTTCTTGAAAACACCCTCTCTGCCATGCGCGAGTCCTCGGAGATGGAGCGATGCGCCTCTATAGGCATGGTGGGCCGCGAGACCCTTACGAGGCTCAAGGACGCAGGTCTTGAGTCTTTTCATCATAATCTTGAGACCTCGCGGAGTTTTTTCCCCAATATCTGCACTACTCACGATTATGACGACGACGTCGCGGCCGTGCGTAGGGCAAAGGAGCTTGGACTTTACGTCTGCTCCGGGGGCATATTCGGCCTCGGCGAGTCCTGGGCCGACAGAGTCGAGCTTGCGCAGACGCTCAAGGAGCTTGACGTAGACTCCATACCTGTTAATTTTCTGAACCCGCGTCCAGGCACTCCCCTTGAGGGTGCGGCCAATCTTGTCCCGCAGGATTGCCTTATGATAATCGCCATACTGCGCCTCATACTTCCCGATAAAGACATCGTTGTATGCGGCGGGCGCGCCACCAACCTCCGTGATATGCAGGCCCTATTGTTTTCCGCCGGGGCCAACGGCATGATGATAGGGGACTACCTTACAACTCCGGGCAGGGACTCGAAGGCGGACTTGAAGATGATAGAAGACCTCGGCCTTAGCCCGAAGGGCTCGTGCCGCTCTTAATACCTTCCGTATTTTTTAGGAAAAAAGCAAGTAAGACAAAGAAAACCGGTTTGAAATCCGCTTCAGATCTTTTAAGAAAAATTCTGCGCCCCGCGTAACCACTGCAAAAAAAAAGAAAACATGAAAAGAAAAACCCCTGGTGCACGCCGTAATTTCATTCAATTTTGCTATTAAAGCTAACCTGAGGTCCAAGTATGCCATCTTTTATTACCAAAGAACTTGATAGAATAAACCGGCTGGGGCTACAGCGCAGGACCCGCCTTGTAGAAGGGGCCGATGGAACGCACGTCATCATGGGCGGAGAGAAAAAGCTCCTCTTTTGTTCAAATGATTATCTCGGCATCGCCAATAACAATGAGATTAAAGATGCGGCCATCGAGGCTACACTGCGATACGGCGTAGGGGCCGGGGCATCGCGCCTTGTCTCCGGCACCATGACACTTCACGAAAAACTTGAAGAGAGGATAAGGTCTTTTAAGGGCGCCGAGGCCGTCTTGCTCCTTAACTCCGGTTACTGCGCCAATATGGGGCTCATTACCGCCATTACAGACCGCAGTACGGAGATCTTTTCCGACCGCCTGAACCATGCCTCCATAGTTGACGCCGCGTTGGTCAGCAGAGCGCACTTAAGGCGTTACCCACATAACGACATAACGGCCCTTGAAGATCTCCTGAAATCATCAACTGCGGCGCGCAAGCTTATCATCACAGAAGGGGTCTTCAGCATGGACGGGGATATAGCCCCGCTGAAAGAGATAATATCTCTGCTTGAGCCCTATAACGCCCTTCTCTATCTTGACGAGGCCCATGCCACCGGCACCATCGGCCCAAGGGGCAGAGGCACCCTCGAGGCCCTCGGCATCGCCCCCGGCAACCCCCATATCATCGAGATGGGAACCCTTGGAAAGGCCTTCGGCAGTTTCGGGGCATTTGTGGCCGGCAGTTCCGCCTTAAAAGCCCTCCTTACCACAAAGGCGCGCTCATTTATCTATACCACGGCACTGCCCCCGGCAATCTGCGCGGCCTCCATAAAGGCCCTGGATATTGTAGACAAAAATCCCTCACTTGTAGCCAGTCTTCAAAAGAACGCCTCTTTTATAAGAGACGCCCTCAATGCAATGGGCCTTAATACCATGAGTAGCTCCACGCAGATAATCCCCATACTTGTAGGCGAGACAGGGAGAACCATGGAGATAAGCGAGGAGCTTTTCCGTAATGGCGTCTTCATTCAGGGGATACGGCCCCCGACCGTGCCTGTGGGCACATCGAGGCTACGCATTACTGTCTCGGCGGCTCACTCGCGGCAAGATCTTGAGATGGCAGTGGACCTCATAAGGGATTGCTTTAAAAAAGGGAAGCATCAGCAAAAACAAAGGGGCGAGTCCTGTGAGTAGGGCTGTCTTTGTCCATGGATGGGCTACAGACAGCGGGGTATGGGCTAATATAAGCTCTGCCTCTGGCCTTGGCCGGGATGAGGCCCTGAATCTGAATCTGCCGGGCCACGGTTCCCCTGCGCGGTGGCCCGAGCCTTCTCTTAACCCTGCCCTGTTTTATCTTGATAAGGCCCTCTCAAATGAAGAGGCGGGCCTTATTGGTTTCGGCTGGTCCCTCGGTGCCGGGGTCCTTTTGTCTATGGCCGCGCGTTTTAGCGAAAAGTTTTCAGCCCTTGTCCTTGTCGGGGCTACGCCCTGTTTTGTCGCAAAAAAAGACTTTCCCCATGGTCAATCGGCGGCCCTTGTAAGGCGTATGATAATGGACATGAAGACGGCCCCTGAGGAGACGCTAAGGAGATTCTATCCGCTGAACTTTACAGAAGAGGAGCGGAACTCAAAGGCCGCAGTATCTTTTATGGAGCGCTACGCACCGCCGGGGCCGATTGTCTGTGAGGGCGGCAGGGGAGAGGGCGGCCCAGCGGCCTGTCATCAGGCCTTTAATTACGGTGATATTGCGACCGGGCTTGGCGCACTTTATAATACGGATATTCGCAGTCTACTGAGAAAGATAAATATTCCGGTGCTTCTCGTCCACGGAAGCGAAGACAATGTTGTCCCGCTCGGGGCGGCTGAATTTTTGGCGGCCAATATACAAAAGGCGAGGCTCGAGGTATTTCCCCGCTCCGGACACGCGCCTTTTATTACATCTGAAAAGCGCTTTATCGAGGTCGTAAAGGAGTTTTGTCAAGGTGTGAGCGCGTCTTAGGGGCAGATCTTAAATCATGGGGATAGGAAGAAATTAAGGGGATTTTAAAGTTTTTTTCAGGTGCCGCAGGCGGTAAAAAAATGTTATATACTCATAAGATTAAAAAAAAATTCAGCGCCGCCGCCGGTGAGTACGAGACGCGCGCTGATTTTCAGGCAGAGGTCGCCGGAGAGCTTCTCTCTTTCATGGGCCGCACTCTGCCTCTTAGCGGCCTCTCGCCTAATGCAGACAGCCGCCCTCTTTGCAGGGTCCTTGATACGGGTTGTGGCACGGGCCGTCTTATGCGTGATTTATACGACGATGGAGAAAAAAAGGCCGTTTTTTTTGGTCTTGACATGGCATTGCCCATGCTGATTGAGGCAAAAAAGAGCAGACGCGGCATGGGCGGGCTTGTGAATGCCCTCTGCGAGACCCTGCCCTTCCGCCACAGGGCATTTGATCACGTGGTCTCAAACCTTGCCTATCAATGGGTAAGGGATATTAAGGGGGCTTTTGCCGAGGTGGAGAGGGTTCTTCTGCCTGGTGGCTCTTTTTCTTTTTCCACACTCGGAAGAGCTACCCTTAATGAACTGCGTATATGCCTTGAGACCGCTGATAGCGGCAGACGCAGGTTCAGCCTCGCTCAATTCGCCGGACTTGACGAGATAAAAGAGGCCTTGAAGGCCGCGGGGCTTCAGCTTGTGGATGTAAAGGAAAAGAGACAATTACGGCCCTACAAAAACCCTATGCATCTGCTGAAGACGATTAAGCATACAGGGGCCTCG
The DNA here is from genome assembly GCA_964474975.1 of uncultured Thermodesulfobacteriota bacterium. Lineage (GTDB taxonomy): Bacteria > Desulfobacterota > GWC2-55-46 > GWC2-55-46 > JADFVP01 > JAJRZX01. The sequence goes on along the minus strand of CAYYUX010000013.1, from coordinate 15,746 downwards.
GCAAGGGGAGAGGTTCCGGAGAATACCCTCTCACGGGGTACGTTCCTTAAGAAGGCGCTTAATGTCTACGAAAAAAAATTTTCCCGACCTGACGGCACTGTTAGGGCTACCTATGAAGTTATACTCATTACGGCAAGAAAGGCTAAGTAGACAAAGACAATCACTATGTGACAGACTTCACCACAATAAACCGGACGGTCTGCGACCTTAAAAAACAAAGGAATTTTTCCTCATGAAGAGCAGATTTGAAAGACAACGACTGGAGGAGCTTGACAAAACTCACCTCTGGCATCCCTTTACACAGCAGAGGGCATGGGAGAAGGAAGACCCTCTGATGATAGAGAGGGCGGAAGGCAATTATCTTATTGATACTGCGGGCAGACGTTATATTGACGGCGTATCGTCTCTCTGGGTTACGGTGCATGGACATGGAAAAAAAGAGCTGAACGACGCCATCAGGGCCCAGCTCGATAAAGTGGCCCATACAACGCTGTTGGGGCTATCAAGCGTGCCATCTGCGGAGCTTGCGTCCCGCCTTGCAGAGATAGCCCCGAAGGGGCTTACAAGGGTCTTTTTCTCCGACAGCGGCTCTACCGCCGTGGAGATAGCCCTTAAGGTTTCATTCCAGTTCTGGACTCAAGCCATTGAAAAAAATAAAAAGAGAAAGTTTATCGCCTTTACAGGGGCCTATCACGGCGACACCGTGGGCTCGATGAGCCTCGGCGAGATAGGCCAATATGTAAAAAAATTCCGGCCCCTCCTCTTCAAGGCCTTTCGCTCGCCTTATCCCTACTGCTACAGATGTCCCCTGGGCCTTTCCCCCAAAGGGTGCGCCATGGACTGCCTTGACGAGTTCGAGGAGATACTTCATGGCCACTCCCATGAGATAGCCGCCTGTGTAATAGAGCCCCTTGTTCAGGGCGCGGCAGGGATGATTACGGCGCCGCGAGGCTTTTTAAGGGGCGTTCGGAAGCTCACCAAAAAATATAATGTTCACCTTATATGCGACGAGGTGGCAACGGGTTTCGGGAGGACAGGCAGGATGTTCGCCAGTGAGCACGAGAACGTCAGGCCCGATATCCTATGCCTTGCCAAGGGCATAACAGGCGGGTACCTGCCCCTTGCGGCGACCCTCTTTACGGAAGATATTTACAATGCCTTTCTCGGCGGCGTCACTGAAGGCAGGGCCTTTCTCCACGGTCATACATATACGGGTAATCCCCTGGCATGCGCCGCGGCCCTGGCGAATTTGAAGATATTCGAAGATGAAAATGTCATGGAAGGCGTGAGCCTGAAGGCCCGAAGGCTGAGGGGACTGCTAAGGGGTTTTAAGGGCATGGCCCATGTAGGCGATGTAAGGCAAAAGGGGCTTATGGCGGGAATAGAGCTTGTAAAGGATAAAAAAACGAAGAAGGCCTTTTCGCCTGCCCTGAGGATAGGGCATAAGGTCTGTATGGACGCACGGCAATACGGGCTTATCATCAGGCCCCTTGGCGATACCATTGTCCTCATGCCGCCTCTCAGTATTACAGAGGACGAACTGCGGGTGATGACGGATATTATAAGGGGCAGTATAGAGAGGGTTATCCAATGAAAAAGGCATGCTTTATAACGGGTACCGATACAGGTGTCGGCAAGACGGCCGTGGCCGCGTCTCTGGCAGACGGTTTTCATAAGATAGGCATAAGCGTAGGCGTAATGAAACCCGTTGAGACGGGTTGCCGATTAAGCGGCGGCGGACCTGTAGGCGAAGACGCGGCGCTCCTTAAGACTGCCGCGGCCTCTACGGCCCCTCTTGACATTATCAACCCCTATTCCTTTATCCCGCCAATCTCACCGGAGCTTGCCGCTCGGCAGGCTGGAGTGGAGATAGATTTTGATGTCATAAGAAGCGCTTATGAGGAGATTCGTCATATAAGCGATGTGATAATAGTTGAAGGCGCCGGGGGTCTCTTTACACCCCTTGGCAAGGCTGAAGCCGGTAAGGGCGGCGCAACCATGGCCGACCTCGCGGGTTTTCTTGATATCCCCCTTGTAATAGTGGCGCCTTCCCGTATAGGCGTGATCAATCAGTGCCTCCTTACGGTGCGCGCGGCCCGCTCAAAGGGACTACCCTTAATGGGAATAGTTCTAAACCATCCCGCCCCGCCGGACCCCGGGGACCACAGTCTCGACTCAAACATGAAGGAAGTTGCCGGCCATACAGGGGAAGAGATCCTTGGCGAGATCCCTTATTACGCAAAGAAAAATACCCCTTACGTAGACGTAAGGGGTATTATCAAGCGTTTTTTAGGCGCCCTTTAAGCCGTCGCTACCCTCAGGCGTTGCCTGAGACAGTGTAGTTAAGCCTTCCGCCGGCCTTTATCATGGCCGTCTGTATGGGCGAGTAGTCGTGACGTAAGGCTATCTCCGTACCTTTTGTGATGTTTTTAAGGGTAAGGCCGCTCCCCGGCGTAAGTCCCGCGGTGAGGCCGTTAATCTCAAGCTCGTCTCCCGCCTCTATGCCGTCAAAATCCGCCGCATCCTCAAAGACCAGCGGCAGTATGCCGAAGTTTATGAGGTTTGCCTTGTGAATCCTCGCGAAACTCTTGGCGATTACGGCCTTTATGCCGAGATACATGGGGCATAGAGCGGCGTGCTCGCGCGATGAGCCCTGTCCGTAGTTCTCTCCGCCGATGACAAAACCGCCTCCCATATCAAGGGCCTTTTTGTAAAAACCCGGCTCTATGGCGCAGAAGACGCTCTCGGCGTATTTTGGCACGTTGCTCCTGTATTTCAGCCATACTCCCGCGGGCGTAATATCGTCTGTAGTAATATCGTCGCCGAGTTTTATAAGCGCCTTGCCTGCAAGGGAGTCACCGAGGGGTGGCTGTATGGGCAGGGGCTGTATGTTGGGACCCTTCAATACCTCTATATCCGATGTCTCCGCTGGCGGAGGTATTATCATGTAATCATCAACGAGGAAGGTCTCGGGCATCTTCACATCTGGAAATTCTCCGAGCTTTCTCGGGTCCGTAACAACGCCGTATATGGCCGCGGCCGCGGCTGTCTCGGGGCTACAGAGGTAGACCTGGGCGTTGGGAGTGCCGCTCCTGCCCTTGAAGTTTCTGTTAAAGGTACGGAGCGATACGCCATCGTAGGGCGGGGACTGGCCGTTGCCTATGCAGGGGCCGCAGGCGGTCTCCAGTATCCTTGCCCCTGCCTCTATGAGTGAGGCAAGGCCCTTATTAAGGGATATCATCTCAAGTACCTGGCGCGAGCCCGGCGAGATGACAAGGTTAAGCTCCGGCGATACCTTGTGGCCGCCATTTTTAAAGGTATCTGCAACGACCATAAGGTCTCTGTAAGATGAATTCGTACAGGAGCCTATGCAGACCTGATCGACTTTAAGCCCCTCGATTTCCGATACCTTGCGCACGTTATCGGGCATATGAGGTAACGCTATCATGGGCTCCAGTGTATCAAGGTCTATCTCCACGGTCATGTCATACCCGGCGTCGCTGTCGGGGACAAGCTCCTTCCAGTCGCTCTCTCTGCCCTGAGCCTTGAGAAATTCCCTTGTTACGTCATCACTGGGGAATATTGAAGTAGTAGCGCCGAGTTCTGCCCCCATGTTGGTAATAGTGGCGCGCTCGGGTACGGAGAGCCCCTTTACGCCCTCGCCGCCGTACTCGAATACCTTGCCGACGCCGCCCTTGACAGTAAGCCTCCTGAGTAGTTCAAGTATAATGTCCTTTGCCGATACCCATGGCCGAAGAGAGCCCTTTAAGTCCACTAAGACTACCTCGGGGTAGGTAAGGCCGAAGGGGCCACCGCCCATGGCAACGGCTACGTCAAGGCCTCCGGCGCCTATGGAGAGCATGCCGAGGCCGCCGCTTGTAGGGGTATGGCTGTCAGAGCCGAGAAGGGTCTCTCCCGGTGTGCCGAACCTCTCAAGATGGACCTGGTGACAGATTCCGTTACCGGGCCTTGAAAAATAAATGCCGTGTTTTGCGGCTACTGTCTGCAGATACTTGTGGTCGTCGGCGTTCTCATAGCCGCCGTACTGCAGGGTGTTGTGGTCTATGTAGCTAACGGATTTTTTTGTCTTTACCCTGTCAACTCCCATGGCCTCGAACTGGAGGCACGCCATGGTGCCCGTGGCGTCCTGCGTAATGGTCTGGTCAATTTTAATGGATATCTCACTGCCCTTACCGGATTGACCTGAGATGATATGGCCGTCAATGATTTTTTGTGTTACGTTTTTACCCACTTTCCCCTCCTTTTTATGGTCAGTCCTTGGAGCGCTTCATATTGATATGATACCTTATCCGCCGTACCTTTTGAAAACAGGGTCCGCTGGATAGAGATAAAAGAATTCGTTGGATTATTTAGGATATAAAACCTCGGCATAAAAGTCAAATATAAAAGGACTCATGCCCCTTTTCTCAGAGGGGAGGCGCAGAGGCACAGGCCCCCTGCCCTTAGAGATAAACGGGCTCTCTATTGACTAAAAACCTTTCACTGTGTTAACCTGAATTCCTTATGAAAAAGTATCGATATAACCCCTCATTAGACGACTTTCGGGAGATGGCGCGTGGCTATAACGTCATTCCCCTGTACAGAGAGATACTGGCGGACATGGAGACGCCTGTCTCTGCATTCATGAAAATAGACACCGGCGGAGACGCCTTTTTACTCGAGAGCGTCGAGCATGGCGAGAAGTGGGGCAGGTACAGTTTTCTCGGAGTAAACCCACGGATGATACTGCGCTCAAAGGGCGATGAGGTGGAAATACTGGGCCCCGGCAATGAACGCCGCTCTGAGCGCGACCCCTTAAAGGTGCTTAAAGATATCTGCGGCCATTTCAGGGCCGCCTCCGTAGAGGGCGTGCCGGGTTTTTTCGGCGGGGCCATAGGGTATATCGGCTACGACGTGGTGAGGCACATTGAGAGGCTTCCCTCAAAGGCCGATGACGACCTCGGCCTTGATGATATATATCTTATCTTCACTGATACGCTCCTTGTCTTTGACAATGTTGAGCATAAGATAATGGTCATTGCCAATGCCTTCATAGAGGACGGTGCGGATATCGAGGCCCTTTACGAAGGGGCCGCGGCAAGAATCGAAGCCCTTGTGGAGACCTTGAGAACAGGGAGCGTAGCAGGGGGGCTTGAGAGCGCCACGGGTGACGGGATAGCGGCCGGGAAAGGCCGCGCCGCCATTACATCCAACTTCGAGAGAGATTCATATCTGAGGGCCGTGGAGAGGATAAAGGAGTACATAAAGAGCGGGGACGTAATACAAACCGTGCTCTCGCAGAGGTTTTCCACCCCTCTTTCCGCCTCTCCCTTTGATATATACCGGGCGCTACGTGTCGTCAACCCCTCGCCCTATATGTTTTTTCTACGTCTTGGCGATCTTCACATAGTCGGCTCTTCGCCGGAGATTCTGGTGCGCGTTGAGAACGGAGATGTCAATGTAAAGCCCATTGCCGGGACACGGAAAAGGGGCAGAGACGAGGCCGAAGACCTGGCACTGGAGACTGAGCTTTTGAGTGACCCCAAGGAGCTGGCCGAGCATATCATGCTCGTGGACCTCGGGCGTAATGATATCGGCAGAGTCTCGGAGCCCGGCACTGTAAAGGTCTCGGAACTCATGAACGTGGAACGCTACTCCCATGTCATGCATATAGTGACAGACGTGCATGGCTCTATGGCCGATGGCCTCGGAGCCCTCGACGCCTTCTCGGCCTGTTTTCCGGCAGGCACGCTTACAGGCGCGCCGAAGATACGGGCCATGGAGATAATCGACGAGCTTGAGCCCTGCAGGCGCGGCGTCTACGGCGGCTCCGTAGGGTATCTCGGTTACTCCGGAAATCTTGACATGTGCATAGCCATAAGGACTATGATAATAAAAGATGATGTAGTCTACATACAGGCCGGTGCCGGGATAGTGGCCGATTCCCGGGCCGATAAAGAATTTGAAGAAACGGAGAACAAGGCGCGCGGTCTCGTAAAGGCCGTGGAAATGGCCGGGGGCTTTTAAGTAAAGTATTTTTATTTTCAATAGAAAGTAATGTAACGCAGGGCGTTGGTTTTGTTTTAATAGCGTTAATATTTGTTCCCATAATGGTTTTCTTTGCCAATCTTTCTTTTTTCCAAAAGAAAGCGGGCGGAAGGGAGGTTCTGGAGATGGAGCCGAGGTACATAGACGAGATTAATATACGGCGAAAACGGGTTTTCATGCGAGTGGACTTCAACGTCCCCCTTGACGACAACGGCAACATCACTGATGATACGCGCATAAGGAGCGTACTTCCCACCATAAATTACGCCCTTGACGAGAAGGCCAAGATTATTCTCGCATCGCACTTTGGCAGGCCAAAGGGCAAAGTCAACACGAAGATGAGCCTTGCCCCTGTTGCCAAGAGGCTTTCACGCCTTATAGAGAGACCCGTCACCATGGCCCCGGACTGCGTAGGCGCCGAGACAGAGGCCCTTGTGGATGCCATGGAGCCCGGCGATGTCCTCCTTCTTGAGAACCTGAGGTTTCATCCCGGCGAGGAGAAAAACGACGAGGGCTTTGCCAGGGAACTCGCCTCTCTGGCAGATGTCTATATAGACGACGCCTTTGCCGTTGCACATCGCTCCCATGCCTCCAATGTGGCCATCACTCATTTTATGGATTCCTCTGCCGCGGGGTTTCTCATGAAAACAGAGATGACCTACTTTGCCATGGCCATGACAAACCCCGTGCGTCCCCTTGTGGCCATTCTCGGCGGCAAGAAGATATCCGATAAGGTGGGCGTACTCATAGCCCTCTGTGACCGAGTGGACAAGCTCATGCTCGGCGGCGGCATGGCCCTGACGTTTTTAAAGGCCCTTGGTTATGAGATAGGGGCCTCCTTTGCCGAGGACGATGCCCTTGAGGAGGCCCGCGCCGTCGTCAAGAAGGCAAAAGAAAAGGGTATAAAGCTCTATCTGCCCGTTGATTTCGTCGTATCCACGGACTATGACGCCTCCAGCGAGACCAAGGTAGTGACCTCTCAGGAGATACCGAGGGAGTGGATGGCCCTTGATATAGGCCCGGCCACGGTTACGCTCTTCAGCGAGGTTCTTCATAACGCCAAGACCATTGTCTGGAACGGTCCCATGGGCGTCTTCGAGATGGACGCCTTCAGTCGTGGAACTTTTGCCCTTGTCTCCCGCGTGGCCAACAGCTACGCCCTTACAATCGTCGGCGGCGGCGATACGGACGTAGCCGTACATAGGGCCGGCGAGTACGCCAAGATGAGTTATATCTCCACAGGTGGCGGGGCCTTTCTTGAGATACTTAAGGGCAAGGATCTGCCCGGCATAGCGGCGCTGAGGGAGCGGGAAGCGGTGGATTGACCGCCGGAGAAGTCTTTTTCAAGAGAACAGGAGGGTGATACCGTGCGTAGACCCATGATAGCCGGCAACTGGAAGATGAACACTACGTCCATTGAGGCCGATGCCCTCGTAACCGGGCTCTGCGGTCTTATCGCTGATGTGAGGGATATCGATATTGTCCTTGCGCCGCCTTTTGTATATCTTCAGAGGGTGAAGGGACTCATAGACGGAACTCCCGCAGTCCTTGCGGCGCAGGATATGTTCTGGGAAAAGAGCGGCGCATGGACAGGCGAGGTCTCGGCACTCATGCTTCGGGACATTGGCTGTAAGTATGTCATCATCGGCCACTCGGAGCGCAGGCAGTTTTTCGGCGAGAGCGATGAGAATGTGAATAAAAAGGTCCTTGCCGCTATTGACGGGGGTTTAAGGCCCATAGTCTGCGTCGGAGAGACCCTTGCCGAGCGTAAAGATGGCGTCACCCTTGACCGTGTCGGCTCTCAGGTAAGAAAGGCCCTTGAAAATACGGCCCCTGAATCCGCAGGGGAGATAACAATCGCTTATGAACCTCTCTGGGCCATAGGCACGGGCGTGACGGCCTCGCCGGAAGAGGCCGATGAGGTACACAAGGCCATCAGGGAGGTCCTTGGAGAGATATTCGGCGCGGATATCTCCGGGCGCATGCGTATATTATACGGAGGAAGCGTCAAACCCGCCAATGTAGACGAGCTTATGGCGAGGCCCAACATAGATGGCGCACTCGTGGGTGGCGCTTCTCTTAACGCCGAGAGCTTCGCGCGGATAGTGCGTTTCCAGGTCAATTCATAAAAAAATGGGTTAGAAGACCTCTCTTACAGGCAATATCGTCTCGCACCTTGAGATGTGCCGAAAACAAGGCAGAGAAATACCAATAGCCATGCGCGTCACAATCTGCAGAAAAGCGACAGGATTCAATAACCTTTTTACAGTAACACCCTGCCATGGCCGAAACTCCCAATGAATACATTATTTTTTCGGGCCGGTGCCGTTATGTAGCGGATATTTCTGCCGCTCGTCCTTGTTGCAAGAATAATTTTAGCAAATATACTTTTTCTACTTGCTTTTTTTCCTTAAAAAAGTAAAATGCAATATTAACCCTTAAGGGGGCTTTTTAATATTGCATATATATTAAACATTTAATCCATGCGGTGTATATGTTTACAGCGGTTATAACCATACATGTCATTGTGAGCATAGTGCTTATCGTCACTGTTCTGCTTCAGAGCGGCAAGGGCGCGAGCATTGGCGCTTCCTTTGGCGGCGCCGGGAGTCAGACCCTATTCGGCAGTGCCGGGCCGGCCTCTTTTTTGCTGAAGATTACCGTGGCATGCGCCGTTATCTTCATGGTAACCTCGATGTATATGACCATAACCACAAAAGGCGGCTTCTCCTCATCAATTATGAGCGAGGTAAAGGGCGTGCCTGTAAAGAAAAAAATTAAACCTGCAGTAAAGACAAAGGCAGTGAAGAAGACAGCCGTGAAGGCCGTTAAAAAAGCCGCACCCATTAAAAAAATAAAGGAAAAGGCCTTACAGCCCGCTCCCATAGTCGGCAAAAAGGCTGTTAAGGCCAGGAAAAAGACGGTAACCAAGCATAAGGCTGTAAAGACAAAAGCCGTAACCAAGCATAAGGCCGTAAAGACAAAGAAAAAGACTGTAACCAAACATAAGGCCGTAAAGCGGGCAACGTCACTCGAAAAAAAGACGGTTAAGAGCAAGAAGGCCGTTACGACCAAAAAGACGGCAATAAAAAAAGCCGCGCCTGTCAAGAAAAGCGTAGTGAAAAAGGGGGTCGCTAAAAAGGCGAGTCCCGCAAAGACCGTTGATAAAAAGGCGGCTCCGGTGAGCCCGGCAAAGTAAGGCACCGTGAGGGCCGAATAAAAGGCCCGCGAGGACTAAATAATTTGGCAATAAAGGACGCATCCCTCAATGCAGGGTTTTTCGATAAACACGTGAGATTTTTAAGTAGAAATAAAAGGCCCGAAAGGGCCCGAAAGGGTATGCCGAAGTGGTGGAATAGGTAGACACGCCATCTTGAGGGGGTGGTGGGGAGACCCATGGGGGTTCGAGTCCCCCCTTCGGCACCATTTTCAGGGGGGGGGTATCCGAAAGGATAGCCCCCCCCTTTTTTTTCAGGCCCTTCCTTTGCGCGGCCAGCTTTGGAGAAATCCGGCTACACTCCCTGCGGTAAATGGCAGAGGCGGAGAGCTTGAAGATAAGCGTTGATTTTAAGGGGCTTTAATTAAATTCCTTGTATATAAAAAAAGGAGGTTAATATGGGCACACTCGAGACGATTCAAGCGCGCAGATCTCTAAAGTCTTATGATGCAACGCACCGCATGACTGATGATGAAATAAGGAAGCTTCTCTCCCTTGCAATACTGTCTCCAACGGCCTTTAATATTCAGAACTGGCGTTTTGTCGTAGTCGCCGACAAGGAGCTACGAAAAGAGATAAGGGCCGCGGCCTGGGATCAGGCGCAGGTCACCGATGCCTCGCTCTTAATTGTTTTATGCGCAGACTTGAAGGCATGGGAGAAGGAGCCTCTCCGTTACTGGTCTAATGCCGAAGAGCATATTCAGCAGTTTATGGTTCCGGCCATTGATGCCTATTACCGTGATAAGGATCAGGTTCAGCGAGACGAGGCCATGAGGAGTTGCGGTATCGCCGCCCAGACTCTTATGCTTGCCGCGAAGTCAGAGGGATATGATTCATGCCCCATGGACGGCTTTGATTTTGAAAAAGTGGGCCGGCTTATCAACCTTCCGGAAGACCATGTAATCGCCATGTTCGTTGCAATAGGCAAGGCCACGCGTCCTGCCTGGCCAAGGCCGGGTCAGCTTGACCTTGACGAGGTCGTTATAAAAAACAGCTTCAGGTAGTGCAGTTACTGCGCTACGGCAAAAAGAGATTGGGTATAAGCCCGACCTCTGCGTCTCACAAGTTTTTCTTCTATCTTTTGTCTGCCTGTCATTACAGGCAAAGCGCCATTTATCATGTTACCCCTCCCCTGATTTTAGCGTCCCTTCCGAGCAGTAACCTTACGGGCCCGCCGAGTTTAAGGGTCATTACGCCGAGTATTACAACTGCCATACCCCATAACTGAACCATGTCAAGGTGTTCGCCAAGGAGCATGTAGGCCCATATCACGGTAAAGACAGGCCCCACGGAGGCAATAATAACAGTCCTGCCCGCGCCTATGCGTTTTACTCCGTAGAGGAAGAGGATAAAGGGCAAAAAGCCTGAGAATACGGCAAGCAGTCCTGCTAAACCCCATACTTCAAGACCTGTGGGATATGGTCCGCCGCGAAAGATAAGACCAAAGAAGACCCCGAGAGAGACCATACAGAATGAGGTCATGCGCAGGGGCGAGATGCTCTTAAGCGCCTTCTGGCTGAGGACATTATAAAACGCGAAGCATATTGCCGCTATAAGGGCAAAGACAACCCCCGTGATGTTAAGGGAGAAAAACTTCGATTGATCCGCACGTACAACCATGACAAGGCCGAGGGCCGTAACGGCAAGGGAGATAAACTTTGAGGCCCCGGCCTTTTCCTTGAATAAAAACAAGAGCATCACTACGGTTAGCGCCGGATAGGTATAGACAACAAGGGTGGAGAGCGAGGCGTCAATAAGCTCCAGCGAGTAGAAGGAAAAGAGCATGGCCCCGCCGAGGCCCGCAATGCCCATGAAGGCCAGTAGCACAAATTCTCTCAGAGTTACCTTGAATCCACCGGCGCCTTCCATCCAGAAAAGAGTCAGGACTATCAGCGGTGTCGAGATAAAGACCCTCATGAGCATTAGGGTCATGGCATCTACGCCATAGCCGTAAGCGAGCTTTGCCAGTATGGACTTGAAGGAAAAGCCCAGTGCCGCGAGTATAACGAGAAAATAACCTGACGTTGTGAATCTTTTCATTACTCTACACTCCATATAAAAAGGCCGCCGGGCTTATACCCGCGGCCTTGAAAAAATGTTATCCTTAAAAAAGATTACATAAAGGCTCAGGGCGTGGCTCTGCCGATAAACCACCTCGTAAAGGCGGCAGATGAATGTAGTACGGCTATGGCCCTGATTGTTTTGCGCATAATGTCTTTAATTATAGCGGTGGCGTCTTTTTTGTCAATATTTTCCTGTGTCGGGCAGAGCCCCGCAGAAAAATACTTTACTCCAGCCCTTCGTAAACTATAATTCCCCCGAGGTGGCCAAGGTAGATGAGCGGCGGAATAATGGCAAGGTTTATAAGGACAAAGAGAACTGTCAGGATACTTCCTTTAGCCAGTATCTCCGGTGAAAAAAAGTTCCAGACAGTAGCCGAGGCGCCGAGCAAAAATACGAGCATGCCGTACCTTAACTTGGAGTAAAAAATCTGTATCATCATGGCCTGAAATTTTTTCCGCCATTGCAGGATGCCCGTGAGATATGAGAAAGGCACGCTCAAGGTGGCGAGCGTAATGATATAGAAATAGGTCTCCTTAAATGAATCCCTGCCCGTTACAAGAAAAAGGAGCATAAAAAATATGGCGATGGGGTAGAGGCCGTTAGTGAAGTGAATTAGTATGGAATGAAAATGGAGGTCCCTGTTTTTTATCCTCCCCCGCAGTGAGGGCAGTTTACTGCCCAGCGGGTTCATGGGATTTCCTATTACTGGCTCAACCTCTTCCTTTTCCTCCCAGAAAAAACCCTCGCCCGGAAGAACCATATTGTTAAGGCTCTCTACGACCATATTTTTCTGAAAGTAGTAAATCTCTGAGACATCTACAACATTCACGGAGGGCGGGTCGGACGCTGTGTTGAGGACACTATCGGCAAGCTCTGTCCGTAATAAGGCCATTACCTTCTGAATGGCCTCTTCAGGGTCGCCTGCTTCCACGAAACGGGCCGCGTAAAAGCCCTTTATCTTTACTTTTTTCCCTGTCTTTATGCGGAAGTTATCTCCCCTTATGCAGACTTCGTATTTTCCCATCATCGGCCTCGTAATGTATTGATACTTTAAGTATTTAGGTGAAAAGGGACGGTCTAAGCATATGCTCTTAGTCCATTAAGGGCCGGCTAAAGAGAGGTAAATAAGACTCTATGCTCCCGCCTCAATACTATCACATGGAGAAAAGGTCCACAACAACGTAGGGACTTATTAAAAAGGGCGTCACGGTGATAATAATCTGTCAGCGACAAGTCTGCTGAAAAGTGGAGAAAATATAGGGGGGTGAATCGCCGGGAGGCGAAGAAAGATTTTGTCGAGCCTACGGGGTTTCAAGTCAGTAACTCTCATAGATAAATAGGATTTCGCCTGCTTAAGGCGTTGACTCCACGAGAGAGCGCACCGATGCGGGAGTGCAGGGCGTAAAATCCACGTCCTGCGACCACCTTCCCCGCTGATTTATAAGTATGACATCGCTCGCCTCGCCGTGTAATGTGTGGTCGTATATGAGAGGAGGAAAGCTGATACGGTAGCCGGCATGAGTGGCGTCGGGAAGAGACAATCGGCCCGCTCTTGCTCTCTCGGCCCGCAGTGAGAGGGCGCCGGGCAGGGTTATTGTCTCGCCGGGAGCGAGCCGTACTCTCTCGGGAAAGGTCTCAAGCGTACGTGATATTGTAACGGGCAGGTGCGCATCCTCAGGCGTGAGGTAGAAGTATGCCCTTGATAATGTTACCTCTGCCGCCCTGTTATTGATAATGGAATCAATGCGGTAGATGTATAGCGGGAGAGCAACGGGAGAACCCGTTGCCGCTGATACTGTCTGTTCACAGTAAGTAATGGGCGTGTAGAGAACGAGCGTGGATGTGCCGAGGCGATTGCCTATATCTCGTATAACGGCACAGCCGCTTGTTAACAGGATGCTTAAAAAGAAGAGAACAATAATCGAGAGGTTATGGGTTTTTTTCATGCTACTCCCGTCGGGTGAAGGGTATTTGCTTGCCATTGGCAAAAAGACATCAGCCCTGAAGTATTTTTGTCATAATTATCTCTGTAATGGATATATACGCTTTATTTTCGATAAGTCTTAGCAGGTCTTTTTGCTGTGGGGAGTTGGTTCCCCGGAAAAAATCTATCGAGACACATGAGAGCATAAGCATCAAACCTTCTTCTTGCTCATACCGGCAAGGTCTCCCAATCCCTCTGCCTTGGCTTTAAGGCCGATATCTGTCCTTAACAGGGAAGAATATCCTCATAGGCATAATTTTGCATGTTTTTGTGTAAAAGGCAAGCGGCGGGTAAGTGCAGGCGCGGGCGCAAAAAAAAGTTAAAGCATGCCTTTGACCTTTGTATATTGCAGGGATACAGAGCATTGCACTGCACTGCCATGACAGCCTTGCGCAGGCAGGTTTTCTCATCTTCGAATAGGCCCTGTCTCTTCCTTCCCATACATGAATTATGCTATTATGGTTCAGGTGCAATTTAATATATAGGGCGGGAGGGGTATTGCCCGCCATTTTTTATGTTATATTATCAACTTTAACCGGCGGGCATTGCCGGCCTTACAAGGAAATATACAAACTGCCATGATACAGGTAAACAAACTCTCAAAAGGTTATCACAACACCCCGCTCTTCGAGGACGTTACATTTTCACTTAGCCGCGGAGAACGTGTAGGGCTTGTTGGTAGAAACGGCTCGGGGAAATCCACGCTCATGAAAATTTTCATGGGTCTCGAAGACTGCGATGACGGCGGTTTCACTACGCCTAAGGGATACAAACTCGGCTACCTTGACCAGCACATAAAGTTTACGAAAAATACTCTTCTTGAAGAGTGCTGTCAGGTGCTTGGCGAGGAAGAGCAGTATGATTTTTACAAGGCGGAAAAAATCCTCTTCGGTCTCGGCTTTGTGGAGGCCGATTTACAAAAGCCGCCGACAATATTTTCAGGGGGTTTTCAACTGCGCATAAACCTCACAAAGACACTGCTACAGAGGCCGGACCTTCTCCTTCTTGACGAGCCCACCAATTATCTCGACATACTGAGCCTTCGCTGGCTGAAAAGATTTTTAAAATCATTTCGCGGCGAGGTTATCATCATCTCCCATGACCGTGATTTCATGGATTCCGTTATTACTCATACCATGGGCATACACAGAAGGCGTCTTATGAAAGTAAAGGGGCCGACGGAAAAATACTACGCGCAGATACTCATGAACGAGGAGGTTCATGAGAAGACCCGCATGAAGCAGGAGAAGAGGATAAAGGAGCTTCAGGGCTTTGTGGACAGGTTCGGCGCCAAGGCCACAAAGGCGGCGCAGGCAAAGTCAAAGGCCCGTCAGATTGAGCGCATAAAAGTCCTCAATGAAATCGCCCCTGAACACAAACTGGGTTTTCGTTTCAACTACAAGGCCAGCCACGCCAAGGTACTCATGGAGGTAACGGAACTTGCCTTCTCATACACAGGAGAAGAAAAAGACAACCTTTTTTCCGGGCTTACATTCCATGTGAGGCCCGGTGACAAGGTCGCTGTCATCGGCAAGAACGGTAAGGGCAAGACCACACTTTTAAATATTTTATCAGGAGCCGTGAGCCCGACGGCGGGCCTTATTAAAATATCCCCGCTGGCCATTACGGGTTACTATCAGCAGACAAACCGCAAGGAGCTTAATCCGCGCAATACTGTAGTCGATGAGATTACACAGTCATGCCCGAGCCTCGGCATCTCGCAGGTACGCGCCGTATGCGGGGCCATGATGTTTCCCGGAGACCAGGCCGAAAAAAAAATATCCGTACTCTCCGGCGGTGAGCAGAGCCGTGTACTGCTCGGCAAGATTATCGCCAATCCCGCGAACCTTCTCTTGCTTGACGAGCCCTCCAACCATCTTGACATGGACGCCATAGATGTTATGACGGAAGAGATTGCAAGGTTTCGGGGCGGGGTTGTTTTAGTAACGCATGACGAAGGGATATTAAGAAGTCTTGCAAATAAACTCGTTGTCTTTCATGAAGGCAGGGCCGTGTTTTTTGACGGCACTTACGAAAATTTCCTCGAGAGTACGGGCTGGGAAGAAGAGGGTCCGCAAAAAAAAACCGAAAGAAAAAAAAAGGCATCTAAAAAATTTAAAAAAGGCAATGGAGGGGGAAAGGGCCAAAGGCCTGAACCTGAAAAAAATAATAGCCGTTCTTTGAAGGCCCTTACAAAAGAGTATGAAAAAGTTGAAGAAGCGATAAAGGCCCTCGAAAGGGAGCTTGAGGATAAGAATAAAGAGGTACTGCGGCTTCTGGATAAACAGGGCAATGGACTGGAGATTGCCGGGCTGTATAAGGCCATCGGAGAGACGCAGTCGAGGATTGATTCTGGATACGAAAAGATGGAAGGTCTTCTTGCGAAGATGGACGGGCTTAAGGCAAGGGGCTGATTTTTTTATATCTGATTAG